>NZ_JBXVPZ010000180.1:0-18417 GCF_057961495.1 Streptomyces sp. P5F9
GGATCGACCCCGGGGGAGTCCGACCGTAATCTCGTGGCGCAACTCGGCGATAAGGAGGCGGGCACCCGTGCCGTGGCACTGCTGCTGGCACGGCACTGGCAGGCGACAAGCGAATATGCGGTCATCTGCCTCGCCACTGCCGGGAGTCCGGCGTCCATGGTGGCCGGCGCGGCCTTCCACCAGGTACTGGCGGGGCGCGCCACCGGCGGCGCCCTGCGTCCCCAACTCCTCGTGACGGTACGGGAGATGGTGAAGAAGTGGGCGGCGGAGGAGCGAATTTCCGCGGTGCTGCCGGAACTTCGTAAACCTACTGGCGCCCGAGGTCTACGCGCGGCGAGGCCCGGCACCTCCGAAAGGCGGAAGCTCGCCGAGCGCGCTTTCGGGGAGCTGTCCGGTGCCTCCCAATGCCTGCTGTGGCACTCCGAGGTCGAGGCCGAACACATATCCGTACCGGCCGGTCTGCTGGGCGTGGACGAGGTCACCGCGACCGCCGCGCTGGATCAGGCACGTGAACAATTCAGGCAGGGCTGTGCGCGCGCCCACCGGGAACTCGCGCCGACCCCGGAATGCCGCCACTACAACCGACTCCTCGACGTCCCGATCCGCCGCGGCGGCGGCCTGTTGCCCGATGTGCAACGGCATCTGATGACGTGCCGCTACTGCCGTTTCGCGGCAGAGCAGTTGAGCCATTTCGACGGCGGCCTCGAAGTGCTGCTCGCCGAGACCGTCCTCGGGTGGGGCGCCCGCCGCTACCTCGACTCACGGCTCGGCCGTGCGACCCCCGAGTCCGCGGCCCGCGCCGCCCGCCGTCCGATGGGCCGTCACCGCCCCACGCCGGAGAGCCGGTTGGCCTTTCCGCGCAGGCATCCCAAGGTCGCGCTCGTGGGCGTGGGCCTGACCTCCCTCGCCCTGCTCGCGACCGTGCTCGCCACCAAGGGATGGACCGAAGGGGACAACACGCCTGGTCCGCACGTCACTTGGGGCGCGCCCAGTGGCAGTTCGACCCGCCCGAGCCCTGTCGGCGCACCCTCGTCGGACGGTTCCGCGGCCTCCGCGTCGGCAGCCGGTGCCGACGGGGGAGTCGGGGGAGTCGTCCAGCAGGGCGTCCTGCGCAGCCTCGCCTCCGGCCTGTGCCTCGACATCCCGGGCGGCCGGGTGCGGTCCGGCGCCGCCGTCACCATGGCGGCCTGCTCGACCGCCGGGTCACAGCAGTGGTCGTACGACCAGGACGGCCTGCTGCGCAGCCTCACCGACCCGGGGCTCTGCCTCGACGCCGACACCGACGCCCACACGGTCACTTTGGCCGGCTGCCTGGTGCACGCGGGCGAGGTGCACTACGACCTGACGGTGCGCGGCGAGTTCCTGCTCCGCTGGAGCCAGGGGCTGGCCGTGGCGCCGGTGAGCGTGAAGGCCGGGGCGCGGGTCGTGGTGACGGACCGGGACGGGTCCGCCGGGCAGCGGTGGGCGCTGGAATCCGCGGCCGACGCGCGGGTGAAACTGGGCGACCCGACCGGAAAGAGCGAGGGTAAGGGGACGGGGAAGGGCGAAGTGCCGGGGAACGGCGCACCGGACGCGCCCGCGCCTCCCGGGGGCGCGCCCCAGGGTGACGTACCGCCGCCTCCTCTCTCGAACCTTCCGCAACAGGACCAGCCGCAGTACGCACCCCGCGCCGCGCAGGTCGCCTGCTGCGACGAGCCCGCGCCGGAACCCGAGCCGTCGGGCGGTGCCGGCGAGGCCGCGCAGCCTCTGACGACGGTCGTTTCGGCTGTTGCGGACACCGTCAACGCCCTCCTCCCGTCCCTTCGTTGAACCGCGGGGCCGCCCCGATCCGGGCGGCCCCGCACCCTTCTCAGCCTTCGGTTCTTGTGGGCTCGCGGCTGATTCCTGTGCATGTTATTGACACGAGTCAGTGGCGGTCATAGTTTTCCCGCCGCGCCAGTGGTGTCCAACGGGTCGTCAAGTCGGTGTTCGCGCATGGTGCGTTCAGATACCGAACACGGACGGATACCGAAGACAGTCCAGGGCATCGAGGCGCACCAGCGGTCCACAACGTCGTGCCCGCACACCGAAGGAGTGACGGCTCATGACCGACACCGTGTCCCGGCGATCCGCCCTGCGTCTGCTGGGCGGCGCGATCGCCGTCGCCAGCGCGGCCACCACCGGACTCGTCTCCCCGTCGCACGCGTACGCGCAGGCCAGACCCGAGGCGGGGGCCGGTCCCCGCGTCGAAGGACTCCTGGCCAAGCTCACCCTCGACGAGAAGATCTCCCTCCTGCACGGCGCCACCGACCCGGCCTCGCTCGGCCAGGCCGGTTACATCCCCGGCGTCCCGCGTCTGAAGATCCCGCCGCTACGGCTCACCGACGGACCGGCCGGCGTCCGTGTCACCGCACACGCCACCGCCCTCCCGGCGCCCGTCCTGCTCGCCTCCGCCTTCGACCCCGAACTCGCCCGCCGCTACGGCCAGGTCGTCGGCCGCGAGGGTCGCGCGCTGGGCCAGGACGTCCTGCTGTCGCCGATGGTCAACCTCATCCGCACCCCGTACGCGGGCCGCAACTTCGAGACGCTCAGCGAGGATCCGCTGCTCGCCGGTGATCTGGTCGCCGCCGAGATCAAGGGCATCCAGGGCGAGGGACTCATCGCGACCGTCAAGCACTTCGCGATGAACAACCAGGAGAAGGACCGCAACTCCATCGACGTGCGGGTCGACGAACAGACCATGCACGAGATCGAGTTGCGCGGTTTCGAGGCGGCCGTCGGCGCGGGCACCGGCGCGGTGATGGGCGCGTACAACAAGGTCAACGGCACCTTCGCCTGCGAGAACAAGACCCTCCTCACCGACGTCCTGCGCGGTCAATGGGGCTTCGAGGGCTGGGTGATGACCGACTGGTTCGCCGCGCACAGCACCGTCGCCGCGATCACGGCCGGCCTCGACATGGAGATGCCGGACGGGACCTACTTCGGCACGCCTCTCAAGTCGGCCGTACAGAACGGCAGTCTGCCCGAGCTGTACGTCGACCGCGCGGTGCGCCGGATCCTCGGCGTCATGGACCGGTTCGGGCTGCTCGACGGCAGCGTGCCGCCGCGCCCGGCCCGCGACGCGAAGGCAGGCGCGGCCGTAGCCCTGGAGGTGGCGAAGGCGGGCGCCACCTTGCTCCGCAACGAGCACCGCACCCTCCCGCTGACCGGCGGCGGCACCATCGCGGTGATCGGCCCGACCGGCACCCTGCCCTTCGTCAGTGGCGGCGGCAGCGCGCATGTCGTGCCGGACCGCGCGGACAGTCCGCTCGACGCGATCAGGGCGCGGGCCGGTTCCCGGACCCGGGTCACCTACGCGCTCGGCGAGGACCTGTTCGGCAAGGCCATCCCCGCCTCCTCGCTCACGCCCGCCTTCGACAGCGAGGGCCGGCGGGTGGACGCGGGCAAGACCTGGGAGTACGACGGCTCGCTCGCCGTGACCGAGTCCGACGAGTGGACGTTCGTCCTGCACTTCTCCTCGGCCCCGACCGCACGCCCCAAAGTCCTCCTGGACGGCGAGGAGTTGTTCCCCCTCGCGGCGGGATACGGCGAGTACTTCTCCGGCGGCCTGGTCTCGGTCGACCCCGACGGCCTCTCCGTCCGCCGCAAGACCCTCACCCTCGCCAAGGGTGCCCACACTCTGAAGATCACGGCCGAGGGCGGCGACGCCGGACTCCTGTTCCGGCTGCGGCGCATCACCGGCGGGACCCGCGCCCAGGACGTCGCCGAGGCGGTCACCGCCGCGCGCGCCGCCCGCGGTGTCGTCCTGTTCGCCTACGAGGACGCCACCGAGGGCCTGGACCGCACCACCATCGAACTCCCGGGCAATCAGGCCGAGTTGATCGGCGCGGTCACGGCCGCGAACCCGCGCACCACGGTGGTCCTCAACACCTCGTCGTCCACGTCGATGCCGTGGCTGGCCCGCACCGGCGCGGTCCTCCAGATGTACTACCCCGGCCAGGAGGGCGCCGCCGCCACGACCGCCGTCCTGTTCGGCGACTGCGACCCCGGCGGCCGCCTCACCCAGTCCTTCCCGGTCGACGACGCCCACCACCCGGTCGCGGGCGACCCCCACCGCTACCCCGGCGTGAACGGCGTCGAGGAGTACTCGGAGGGCATCCACGTCGGCTACCGCTGGTACGACGCGGAAGGCGTCCGGCCGCTCTATCCCTTCGGGCACGGACTCTCGTACACCTCCTTCTCCTACGAGGACGCCTCCGCGCGGTGGAACGGGCACGGGCTCGATGTGACCTTCACGGTCCGCAACACCGGCCGACGGGACGGTGTCGCGGTGCCGCAGGTGTACGTCGGCCGCTCGCCGGACCTCCGACTCGACCAGGCGGTACGGGTGTTGGGTGGCTATCGGCGACTCGCGCTGCGGGGCGGGGAGCGGCGGCGGGTCACCGTGCACGTCGATGCGCGTACCTTGTCGTCGTGGGACGCGAAGCGGCACGCGTGGGTGCTCGGAAGCGGGCGGCGGGCTGTGTGGGTGGGGGCCTCGGCGGGGGATCTGCGGGTGCGGACGAGTGTCGACGTGAAGTGAGCGGAGTGGGCAGCGAAGGGCGCGATCCGCAAGGTAAGGTAAGCCTTACTTAACTTGGTGGAATCGTTGGAGGAATGCCTCGGCATTCCCCTGGAGGCCCTTATGGCGGACAACCCAAGCGCCCTGATCCTCACCCGGGTGCGGCTCGGTGCCGGTGGGCCGCTCGCCCGGGTGCGGGTGGCCGACGGCCGGATCACTCACGTCGTACCGGAGCCGGACGCGGGCTCGGGCGTCGAGGCCGGTGGTGGGCGTCAACTCGATCTGGACGGACGGGTGGTGCTGCCCGGCCTCTGGGACGCTCATGTCCATCTGGCCGAGTGGGCGAGCGCCCGGCACCGGCTCGACCTGGCCGGTACCGGGTCCGCGCGGGCCGTCGCCGACCTCGTCCGGGAGCGGGCCGGGGCGGCCGACGGCTCGGTGCTCTACGGGTACGGGTTCCGGGACGGGCTGTGGGCCGATGCCCCGCACAAGGCGCTGCTGGACGCGGTGCTGCCCGATCGGCCGGTCGCTCTGGTCAGTGCCGATCTGCATGCCGCGTGGCTCAACTCCGCCTGCCTCGCCCTCGTCGGGCGGGGCGACCACCCTACCGGCCTGATCCGGGAGCACGAGGCGCACGAGGTGCTGTCGGCCCTGCCCGCCGCACCGGTCGACGTGGTCGACGGATGGATCGAGGAGGCCTGCCGGGCCGCCGCCGCGCGCGGGGTCAGCGGTGTCATCGACTTCCAGTACGGCGACACGGTCGCGGACTGGGAACGGCGTTCGGCCCGCTTCCGGCCCGCCGTACGGGTGTCGGCCGCGGTGTATCCGAGTCACCTGGACGCCGCGGTCAAGCGCGGGCTGCGGACCGGGGCCGAGGTTGGCGCCGACGGGAGCCTGGTCCAGGTCGGGCCGCTGAAGCTCTTCACGGACGGTTCGCTCAACACCCGAACCGCCCTGTGCCGCGACCCCTACCCGGGACTTGAGGGAACGGACGGCGCCCACGGCATCGAGGAGACGGCGCCCGACGAGCTCGTACGGCTCATGCGGCACGCCGCCGCACACGGCATCGAACCAGCCGTGCACGCCATCGGCGACCGTGCCAACACCGTTGCCCTGGACGCCTTCGAGGCGGTGCGCTGCCGCGGCCGGATCGAGCACGCGCAGTTGCTCAGCCCCCAAGACCTGCCGCGTTTCGCCCAGTTGGGGGTCATGGCGGGCGTGCAGCCCCGGCACGCGACGGACGACCGCGACGTGGCGGACCGGCACTGGGCCGGACGCACCGAACGCGCCTTTCCCTACGGCGACCTGCTCGCCGCCGGAGCGCGGCTGGAGTTCGGTTCGGACGCCCCGGTCTCGCCGCTCGACCCCTGGCTCGCCATCGCGTCGGCCGTCAACCGCACCGTCGACGAACGCCCCGCCTGGCACCCGGAGCAACGCCTGTCCGTCCCCGACGCGCTGGTCGCCGCGGCCCGCGGACGCCGGCTCATCAGGGTCGGTGACCCGGCCGACCTGGTGGTCGTCGACGCGGACCCGCTGGACGCCGGCCCGGACATCCTGCGCGCGATGCCCGTCCACGCCACGATGACCAACGGCCGCTGGACACACGGGCCTCGCTGAGCCGGTCCGGTCCCGGTCCCGTGTTCCCCAACCCCACAATGTAACCCCACGACGTAACCCCGCGACACAACCCCGCGACGTCTCTCCACGACGTCCGGCGAGCGGTGAGAGGCCGACGCGTATGCCGTCATCCGACATGGTCCCGTACGTCATGCCCGATTCCGCCGCGCTGCCCCCGGACCGGACGGGCTGGGCCATCGACCCAGGCCGCGCGGCGCTGGTGGTCCTGAACGTGCAGAACCACTTCCTGCACGTCCTGCGGGAGTCCTCCGCGCCGGTCGGTGAACTCCTCGCCGGAGTCGGCCTGTTGACGGAGTCCGCGCGGGCCGCGGGGATTCCCGTCCTGTACACCCTCAAGACCGCCGAGCGGGAACCGGACGGCCGGGAGACCAGCTTCGGGCATCCACGCCTGCCCGGCGGCGAGGACTCCCGTGACGTCGTGGACGCGATCCGCCCGCAGGTCGGCGACAGCGTGCTGGTGGCGAAGCGGTTCAGCGCCTTCGCCGGTACCCGACTGCGGCGCAGACTCGCGGAGTTGGGGCGCGACCAGCCGGTGGTCGTCGGGGTGTTCGCCCGCACCCAGGTGCTGCTGACGGCGGCCGACGCGTGGATGCAGGACATGGAGCCGTTCGTCGTCGCGGACGCGGTGGCCGACCGCGCGCCCGACGACCACCGGATGGCCGTGGACTGGATCGCGGCGACCTGCGGGGCGGTCAGGACCGTGCGGGGCGTGGCGGACGTGTTCGGCGGACCCGGCCCCGGCACCGGGGAGAGAGCCGGCTCCCAACACCGCTGATTTGCCCGCGAGTTGACCTGCGGCGAGCAGTAGGGCACCCTCCCCGGCGACCGGCGACCGGCGACCGGCGACCGGCGACCGGCGACCGGCGACCGGCGACCGGCGACCGGCGACCGGCGACCGGCGACCGGCGACCGGCGACCGGCGACCGGCCTGGGCTGCGCCCCCCCCGCGTATAGAACCCTTCCCCGGACGTGTAGAGCCCCGCCCTGGCACGGAAAAACCCCGGGCCCGGAAGGGACCGTACCCTCCGGGCCCGGGGAGTCGGGGTGGCGTCAGACGGGCAACTTCGCCGCCTGGACCGACCGGTGGATCTCCTCCGCCCGCACCGCGACCGTCGACAGCAGCGTGCTGGTCAGCCCGTGCGTGTGCTCGGTGCCGCCCTGGAGGTAGAGGCCCGCGGTGACTTCGGGGACCGTCTCGACCCGGTGGTCGCGGCCCACGCGGATCTCGTCGCCGTCGTCCCTCAGGCAGAGCTTCGCCGCCTCGCCGAGGAGCGAACTCAGGTCACGGGGGCGGTAACCGGTGGCGAGCACCAGCACATCGGCGGACAGCACCTGCTTCTCGCCGGTGGGCAGGAACTCCACGGCGACGTCGAGACCGCCGTCCGTCGCGGGGTCGACGGCGCGGATCCGGGAGACGTTGAGGAAGCGCAGCCGCTCCCGTCCGGCCACCTTCTCCCGGTACGCGGTGGCGTACAGGGCCTCGATCAACTCCATGTCGACCACGGAGTAGTTGGTCGAGCGGTGGTAGTCGATGAGTGACTGCTTGACCTCGGACGGGGCCGAGAAGTAGACGTCCACCGCCTCCGGGTCGAAGATGCGGTTCGCGAACGGGCTGTCGTCGGCCGGGGTGTAGCCGTACTTGGCGAACACCGAGCACACCTCGGCGTCCGGGAAGGTGCGATGCAGATAGTCCACCGCCTCGGCGGCGCTCTGTCCGGCGCCGAGCACCACGGCCCGCCGCACGGGCCTGCCCTCGTCGGCGAGTCGGGTCGCGCGGGGGATCAACTCGCTGTTGTGCCAGATGCGTTCGGCCAGTTCGAGACCCGGCGGCACGTGCGGCTCAAGTCCCATCGCGACACTGATGTTGCGCGCCCGGCGGGTGATCGTCGTACCGGAACCCGAAGGGTCGTGGCTGGTGACGTCGAAGGAGGCGATCTCGCCGTCGTCGCCGCGCACCGGGTCGACGGCGACGACCTCGCTGCCGTAGGAGACCAGGTGGGAGACCCGTTCGGCCGCCCACTCGAAGTACTCGTGGAACTCGACGCGCAGCGGGAACAGGGTCTTCTGGTTCAGGAAGTCGATCAGTCTGCCCTGCTCGCGCAGGAAGCAGAGGAAACTGTAGTCGCTGGTCGGATTCCGCATCGTGACCAGGTCTTTGAGGAACGACACCTGCATCGTGGCGTCGTCGATCAGCATGCCCCGGTGCCAGCCGAAGCGCGGCTGGCGTTCCAGGAACAGGGCGTTGAGACGGCTGTCTGCCGGAAGGCTCCTGTTGTGCTCCTCAACCGCTATGGACAGAGCGAGATTTGACGGACCGAATCCGATTCCGAGTATGTCGTGGACCACTTCGGAATCCAGTAGCGGTGACTTCACCGTGGCATCGCCTCCCTCAGGCAGCCCAATGCTAGATAAGGTAAGGCTTACCTTGCAATGAGTCGTTGAAGGGAAGGACCGTCATGCGGGTCGTCATGCTCGGCTATCAGACCTGGGGTCACCGCACGCTACAAGCGTTGCTGGACTCCGACCACGAGGTCGTCCTCGTCGTCACCCACCCGAAAAGCGAGCATGCCTACGAGAAGATCTGGGACGACAGCGTCGCCGAACTCGCCGAGAAGAACGACGTCCCCGTCCTGCTGCGCAACCGCCCCGACGACGCCGAACTCCTCGACGTCGTACGGGAGGCACGGCCGGACATCATCGTCGCCAACAACTGGCGCACCTGGCTGCCGCCCGAGCTGTTCGACCTCCCGCCGCACGGCACCCTCAACATCCACGACTCGCTGCTGCCGTCGTACGCGGGCTTCTCGCCGATCATCTGGGCGCTCCTGAACGACGAGCCGCGCGTCGGCGTCACCGCGCACCGCATGAACGGCGAACTCGACGCCGGGGACGTCCTGATCCAGCGCTCGGTGCCGGTCGGGCCCACCGACACGGCGACCGACCTGTTCCACCGGACCGTCGACCTCATCGCGCCCATCGTGCGCGAGTCGCTCGACCTGATCGCCTCCGGCCGCGACGCCGGCCAGTGGGTCCCGCAGGACCGCAGTCGCGCCAGCTTCTTCCACAAGCGCTCGGCCGAGGACAGCCGTATCGACTGGAGCTGGCCCGCGGAACGCCTGGAGCGACTCGTACGGGCCCAGTCCGACCCGTACCCGAACGCGTACGCCTTCCACCGCGGCGAGCGGCTCAGGATCGTCTCCGCGGCCGTCTCGGAGGGACGCTACGGCGGCACCCCGGGCCGGATCTTCATCCGCGAGGGCGACGGCGTGGTCATCGTGGCGGGCCCCGAGGCCCACACCGGGCGCGGCCGGGGCCTGTTGGTGCGCCGGGTGCGCACGGACGACGGCACCGAGCACGCCGCCGGTGACTACTTCCGCACGATGGGCGGGTACTTGACGTCCCGGCCCTGAGCGGACCTACTCGCGCCGACCGGCGGACGCTGTCGGTAGGGCGGAGTGGGGGTGGCGGTTCGAGAAATGTGACACTTGCCCACCGGAGTGTCGCATTTCTGCGACCGGCTACCCCTGGCTGCCCGCGGCGCGGCCCTCACCGCGTAGTGACGGCGTCCTCGGTCTGCTCGGACGTCTCGGTCCGGGGGGCGCCGTCGTGGTGGTGCCGCCCCAGCGGGATCACCAACGGCGTGCCGCTCACCGGGTCGGGCGTGATCCGGCAGCGCAGGTCGAAGACGTCCTCGACGGTCGCCTCGGTGACCACGTCGGCGGGCGCGCCCTCGGCGACGATACGGCCGGCCTTCATGGCGATGACGTGATCGGCGTACCGGCAGGCCTGGTTGAGGTCGTGCAGCACCATGACGACCGTGCGGCCCTCGCGCCGGTTGAGGTCAGTGATCAGGTCGAGCACGTCGATCTGGTGGGCGAGGTCGAGATAGGTCGTCGGCTCGTCGAGGAGCAGGACCGGGGTGCCCTGGGCGACGGCCATGGCGATCCACGCGCGCTGCCGCTGGCCGCCGGAGAGTTCGTCGACGGGGCGCTCGGCGAGGTCGGTGAGGCTGGTCGCTTCGAGGGCCGCGTGCACGGCCTCCTCGTCGGCCGCCGACCACTGCCGCCACCAGGTCTGGTGCGGGGAGCGGCCCCGGCCGACCAGATCGAGGACGGTCAGCCCCTCCGGCGCCACCGGCGTCTGCGGCAAGATGCCCAGTTTGCGGGCGAGTTCACGGGTCGGCACGGACCGCAGCGCCACGCCGTCCAGCTCCACCACGCCCTGGCGCGGAGCGAGTAGCCGGGCGAGCGCCCGCAACAGGGTTGATTTACCGCAGGCGTTGGCGCCGACGATGGCCGTGATCCGGCCGGTCGGCACCGTGAGGTTCAGGTTCTCGACCACGGGCCGTCCGTCGTAGGCGAGATGAAGATCACGCGCCCGCAACTCCGGCCCGGCGGCCGGTGATTCGGACGTCCGCGGCACACGCGGGTCAGGGGTCGACATGCGATCAGCCTCCAGAGCCCGCGCGGTTGGCGCGGATGAGCAGCCACAGCAGGACCGGCGCGCCGAGGGCGCCGGTGACGATCCCGGCCGGCAGTTCCGTCCCCGGGACCGCCTCGCGGGCGAGGAGATCGGAGCCGAGGACGACGAGCGCGCCGGTGAGACCGGAGACGAGCGGGGGCGGCGACGAGGTGCCTGCCAGCCGCTGGGCGATCTGCGGGCAGGCCAGCGCGACGAACGCCACCGGACCGGCCGCCGCCGTACCGAACGCGACAAGGCCTACTCCCGCCAACAGCAGTGCCAGCCGGACGGGTTGGACGGGGGTGCCGAGCCCGGCGGCCACGTCGTCGCCGAGCATCAGCGTGCGCATCCAGCGGCCCATGCCCAGCGTGATCGGCAGCAGTACGGCCAGGGCGATGGCCAGGGAGTCCACCTGGTTCCAGGTCCGGCCGTTGAGGTTGCCGACCAGCCAGCCGAGGGCCGCCTCCGCCTCGAACCGATTGCCGCGCGCGACAAGGAAGTTGGTGGCACTGGAGCAGATCCAGGACACCCCGATGCCGACGAGGATGATGCGGTACCCGGTCGCCCCGCCCTTCCACGCCAGCACGTACACGAGCAGTGCGGTGGCGAGGGCGCCGAGCAACCCCAGGGTGGACAGGCCGAGTCCGCCGGTCCAGCCGAGAACTACCGCCGCGACCACGGCAGTTCCGGCGCCTTCGGTGAGTCCGATCATGTCGGGGCTGGCCAGTGGGTTGCGGGTCATCGTCTGGAACACGGCCCCGGAGACCCCGAACGCGATGCCGACCAGCAGCCCGACGAGGGCGCGTGGCAGCCGTAGATCCTGGACGACGATGACCGTGCCGGCGTCGCCCGAACCCCACAGCGCCCGGATGACATCCGTGAATGCCACCGGATAGTCGCCGATGGTCAGACCCCAGCAGAACAGCAGGAACGCGCCGAGCGCGACACCAACTCCCGTGAGCAGCAGGCGGGGACGCAGTATGCCGGACACCGGGGGCACGGTCAGCCGGAACGGCCGGTCGGCGAGGGCGGCGCGCGGGGGAGTGGCAACGGGTGCGGGCACGCTCATACCTCCGCGAGCTTCCGGCGGCGGACCAGGACGATGAAGAACGGGCCGCCGAGGAAGGCGACGAGGACACCGGCCTGGATCTCGGTCGGGCGGTCCACCATCCGGCCCAGGATGTCGGCGGACAGCAGCAGGAGGGGCGCGAGCGCGGCCGAGAGAGGCAGCAGCCAGCGGTAGTCGGGGCCGATCCCGGCGTACTGGGCGAGCACTCGCGCGATGTGCGGGACGACCAGACCGAGGAAGACCACGGGACCGATGACGGCGACGGACGCGCCGGTCAACAGCACGACGGCGGTGACTCCTTGGAGCCGTACCAGACCCAGCCGCCGTCCCAGGGAGGCGGCCACGTCGTCGCCGAGGGCCATGCTGTTGAGGGCGGGCGCGCAGGCCAGGGCAAGGACCGCGCCCACGGCGAGGAAGGGCAGGATGCGCACCAGCTCGCCCGAGTCCTGGTCGGCGAGGGTGCCGGCCGACCAGAAGCGGTAACGGTCCAGCGCGTCCTGATCGGTGAGGACGATGGCGCTGGTGAACGACTGGAGCAGCGAGGTGATGGCGACCCCGGCGAGTGCCAGCTTGACCGGGGTGGCCCCGGATCGGCCCATCCGCCCCAGGAAGAACACCACGACACTCGCGACGAGCGCCCCGCCGAACGCGAACCACACGTAGCCGTACAGCGAGGCCACCCCGAACACCCCGACCGCCACGACGATCGCGAAGGACGCCCCCGCGCTCACCCCGAGAATTCCCGGGTCCGCGAGGGGATTTCGGGTCAGGGCCTGCATCAGCGCGCCGGACAGGCCGAGCGCGGCGCCCGTCGTCAGACCGAGCAGCGTGCGGGGCACGCGCACCGACCAGATGACGTTGTCGACGAGACGGCTGGGCGGATGGCCGAGGACCGAGCGCACGACCTGGTCGAGCGGGACGCTGAGCGCGCCGAGGGCGACCGACAACAGGGACAGCAGGACAAGGAGGGCGACGATCAGCGTCACCAGCACCGTGGTGCGAAGCCTTCTGCCTGAAGCCACGTGCCGGTCTCCATGTCCTCTTCCGGGTCATCTTCCGTGCTCTGGAGCCCTGTTGGCGGACCACCGGGCAGCCCGGCCAGCAGCTTAGGTGAGCATAACCTCAGTGGCTGTGACATGGGCCGGTGTTTCCGGGGGAGGTCTATCAAGTAAGGCAATGCTTACCTTACTATGCGAGCGGTCGCGGCTCCGCTGAGCCGTTCCATACGCATGGGGAGGCACGGGCAGCTGTGGCGGGCAACACGCTTTCTTCCGCACGGGCAACGGCGACGAACGACTTCTGGCGACGGAGGTTCGCGTCACCGATACCGGAGACGTCCCTGCCGCTGGACTTCCCCCGTCAGCCGCGCGGTGAGGGCGAGGTGTCCCGCACGCGACGCACTGCCCCCTTCGCCGTGACGGCCGACGAGGCCACCCAACTGACCGCATTCGTCGCCCTGTTGCACCGCTACAGCGGCACCACGGCCACCGAGACGGCGGTGGCCCACGAGGGCCTCCCGCTCCGCGTCACGATCGACGGCGACACCCCGTTCACCCAACTCCGGGACCAGATCGCGGCCGTTCGCGAGGAGGCCGTAGCGCACCACCTCCCGACCACCGATCTGCTACGGCTGCTCGCCCCCGAACCCTTCCGCGGCGGCGGCCTGTTGTGCGCCACGGGCTTCGGCCCCGCCCCCTGGGACGAGACCGGCCCACTGGACCTCGCCCTCACGGTGACCGAGGGCGAGGTGTCGGCGGACTACCGCACCGACCTCTTCTCGCCCCCCACGGTCGACCTGATCCTCGGCCACTACGGCACCCTCCTCGCCGACGCCGTCGCCCGCCCGGAGACCCCGGTCGCCGACCTCGAAGTCCTCGGCGCGGACGAACGGCACCGCATCCTGCACGGCTGGAACGACACCGAGCACGACGTGCCCGCGCTCACCTGGCCCCGCATGTTCGCCGACCAGGTCGCCGCTCGCCCGGACGAGATCGCCCTCATCCACGAGCACGTCCGCCTCACCTACGCCGAACTCGACGCCCGCGCCTCGAAGTTGGCGCACGCCCTGGTGGCCCGCGGCGCCGGACCCGAGCAGGTTGTCGCGCTCGCCGTTCCGCGCTCGGCCGACATGATCGTCGCCGAGGTCGCCGTCCTGAAGTCGGGCGCCGCCTATCTGCCGGTCGACACCGACTATCCGGCCGACCGCATCGCGTACATGCTCGCCGACGCCCGCCCGGTCTGCCTCGTCACCACCGCCGAGATCGTCCCCGACCTCCCGCCGGACCTCGACCCGCTGGTGCTCGACGCTCCCGAGACGGTCGCCGAGCTGGCCGCGTACCCGGCCCAAGGTCCGTCCACCGCCGACGAGTTGACGACCGCGCACGCGGCCTACGTGATCTACACCTCCGGTTCCACCGGCCGCCCCAAGGGCACGGTCCTCTCCCACGCGGGCGTCGCGAAACTCGTCGCCACCCAGCAGGAACGCTTCGGCATCGGCCCGCACAGCCGGGTCCTGCAGTTCGCCTCGCCCAGCTTCGACGTCGCGTTCTGGGACCTGTGCCTCGGGCTGCTCTCCGGCGGCCGCCTGGTCGTCGTCCCCGCCGACCGCCGCGTCCCCGGCGCCCCCCTCGCGGACTACGCCGACGAGCACGGCATCACCTTCATGATCCTGCCGCCGGCCCTGCTCGCCGCCATGCCGGAGGACGTCCAACTCCCGCCCGAGGCAACCCTGTTGGCGGGCACGGAGCGCGTCTCGCCCGAACTGGTCGGCCGGTACGCGCGCGGCCGCATGATGTTCAACGCCTACGGCCCGACCGAGGCCACCACCAACTCCACCCTCGGCCTGTGCGACCCGGACACCCCGGCCGGCACCATCGTGCCCATCGGCATCCCCGACCCCGGCACCCGCGCCTACGTCCTCGACGACCGACTGCGCCCGGTCCCCGCCGGTGTCACGGGAGAGCTCTACCTCGGCGGCGCCGGCCTGGCCCGCGGCTACCTCGGCCGTCCCGCCCTCACCGCCGAACGCTTCGTCGCCGCCCCCACCGACATGACCGCCGCACCCGGCGAACGCCTCTACCGCACCGGGGACTTGGTCCGCTGGAAGGCGGACGGCCGACTGGAGTTCCACGGCCGCGTCGACACCCAGGTCAAGATCCGCGGCTTCCGTATCGAGCCCGGCGAGATCGAGTCCGTCCTGCGCTCCCACCCGTCCGTCGACCAGGCCGCCGTCGTCGTCCGCGAGGACCGCCCCGGCGAACGCCGCCTCGCCGCCTACGTCGTGCCCTCACTGGACGCCGAGCCGAGTCCCGACGAGGGGGTGGCCGAATGGAAGGACCTGCACGAACTCCTCTACTCCGCCGCCGGATCGGACGGCTTCGAGGAGAACTTCGCCGGCTGGAACAGCATGTACGACGGCCTGCCCATCCCGCTCGCCGACATGCGCGAGTGGCGCGAGGCCACCCTCGACCGCATCCGTGCGCTACGACCCCGGCGCGTGCTGGAAATCGGTGTCGGCTCAGGCCTGTTGCTGTCGCGGCTCGCCCCCGACTGCGCCGAGTACTGGGGCACCGACCTCTCCGAGGAAGCCGTACGCGCCCTGAACGCCCAGGTGTCCGCCGTCCCCGAACTCGCCGACCGCGTCACCCTGTTGGCCCGTCCCGCGCACGACCTCTCCGGTCTGCCCGAGGGCCACTTCGACACGGTCGTCGTGAACTCCGTCATCCAGTACTTTCCCGGTGGGGACTACCTCACGGGCGTACTGCGTGACGCGGCCGCCCTTCTCGCACCCGGTGGCGCGGTGTTCGTCGGCGACGTACGCAACCTGCGACTGCTCCGCACCCTGAGCGCGGCCGTCGAGAGCGGACGGGTACGGGACAAGGGAGACGAGACGGACGCGGACAAGGAAGCACTGCGCGCCGCGGTGGACCGGGCGGTCGCCTGGGAGGGCGAACTCCTCGTCGACCCGGACTACTTCACGAGCCTCGACGGCCTCAGCGCCGACATCCGCGTCAAGCGCGGCACGCACCACAACGAACTCACCCGCTATCGCTACGACGTTGTCCTTCGACCCCAGCCGGATGCCTCCGAGGAGATCCCCGAGTCGCCCTGGCCCGCGCTGGGTTCGGTCCAGGCGCTGGACGAGCGGCTCGCCGACCGCCCGGACCGGTTGCGGATCACCGGTGTCCCCAACTCCCGTCTCGCCGACGACCTCGCCGCGCTCGACGCCCTCGACGACAGCAGCAGGCCGGCCGCCGGGTCGTACGGTGTCGATCCTGAGGCCCTGTACGAGGTCGCCGCGCGGCACGGCTATGACGTGGCACTGACCTGGAACGGGGGTGCGGAGGACGGCAGTTTGGACGCCGTGTTCGCGCCCGAGGGGGACGGGCGGGCGCCAGTCCACTACCGCCCCGGCGGCGGTCACCCGCTCACCAACCGTCCCGCTCCGTTCCGCAACGTCAACGCCCTGATGTCGACCCTGCGGACACACGCCACCGAGTACCTGCCCGACTACATGGTCCCGGCCGCGTTCGTGCCGCTGGACCGGCTGCCCGTCACCCCGAGCGGCAAGCTCGACGCCGCCGCGCTGCCCGTCCCGGACCTCACCCGCCTGCCGAGCGCGGGCCGGGCGCCCGAGACAGCCCGCGAGCAACTTCTGTGCGACCTGTACGCACGGGCGCTCAAGGTGCCCTCGGTCGGCGTCGACGACGACTTCTTCGCACTCGGCGGCGACAGCATCGTCGCCGTCCAACTCCTCGTCCTGGCCCGCCGGGCAGGCCTGGAACTCACTCCGCGCGACGTCTTCCGCCACCGTACGGTCGCCGAACTCGCCACGGTCGCCCGCACCGGTAGCGCCGACCTCACGGAAAACACCCCGTGGCAGACGCTGAGCGATGACGAACTCGCGGCTGTGCAGGGCGAGTTCCCCGTCACCGTCGAGGAGGTACTGCCTCTCGGACCGCTCCAGCAGGGCTTCTTCTTCCACGCGCTGGTGGACGGCGCCGAACTCGACGCGTATGTCGTCCAGCAGGTCATCGAGCTGTCCGGACCGGTCGACGGCACCCTGCTGCGCGAGGCCGCGCAACGGCTCGTCGACCGGCACGCCCCGCTGCGCGCCTGCTTCCGTCAGACACCCGACGGCCGCCCGGTCCAGCTCATCGCGTCCGGCCTCGAACTGCCCTGGCGCGAGGTCGACTTGTCCGCGCAGGACGACACCACGGTCCGCCGCGCCCTCGCCGAGGCAGTCGCCGCCGACGAACGCGCCCACCGCTTCGACCTCGCCCGCCCGCCGCTGATCCGCTGCGCCCTCATCCGCTTCGGCGAGGACCGCAGCCGCCTGGTCCTGACGTTCCATCACATCGTCGCGGACGGCTGGTCCTTGCCGGTCCTGCACCGCGAACTCCTCGCCCTCTACGGCGAGAACCCGACCCCCCTGCCCGAAGTCGCCCCCTACCGCGGCTACCTCCGGCGTATCGCCGGCGCCGACCGCGAAGTAGCCCGAGCTGCTTGGAGCGCCGCGCTCACCGGAGTCGACGAGCCCACCCGACTCGTCGAGGCCCCCGCGCCCGCCGGACCGGTCGAACCCGCCCAGATCCGCGTCGAGTTGACCGAGCGGGTCACCTCCCGGCTCGCCGCCCGTGCCCGCGAACGCGGAGTCACCCTCGGCACCCTCGTCCAGGGCGCCTGGGGTCTGCTCGTCGGTCGTACGACGGGCCGCGAGGACGTGCTGTTCGGCACCACGGTCGCCGGACGTGACGCCGCGGTCGACGGCATCGAGTCGATGATCGGCCTGTTCATCAACACCCTGCCCACCCGGCTGCGTTGGGCTCCGGGGGACACCCTGGGCGGCCTTCTCGACCGGCTCCAGGACGAGCAGAGCGCGCTTCTCGACCACCAGCACCTCGGCCTCGCCGACATCCAGCGCGCCACCGGGCACGCGGGCGACGGTGAACTCTTCGACACCCTCGTGGTGTTCGAGAACTACCCCGGCGGCGAGGGCGCCCCGGGCATCACCGACCCCACCGGCACGATCGCCGTCACCGGACACGCCTTCCACGACGCCGTGCACTACCCGCTGGCCCTCATCGTCAAGCCCGGCCGCCGCCTCGACCTGCGCCTCAAACACCACGCCCGCCGTCTCGACGCCGACGCCGTGCGGTCCCTCGCCGACCGGCTCACCCTCATCCTGCACGCGCTGGCGGACGACTCCGGCGCCCGCGTCGCGGACCTCGACCTGCTGACGCCGGAGGAGTCGGCGGACGCGCATCCGGCCGGGGAGACCCGGCCGGTTCCGGCCACCACGCTCGCCGCCGCGTTCGGCGCGCAGGTCGCGCGTACCCCCGACGCCACGGCTGTCGTCTACGACGGTACGACCACGCTCACCTACGCCGAACTGGACGCGCGAGCCTCGGAGTTGGCCGCGAGGCTGCGGGCCGAGGGCGCGGGCCGGGAGCGGTTCGTCGCCGTCGCCGTACCCCGCTCGGCGGAGCTGATGGTGGCGCTGCTGGGCGTCCTGAAGTCGGGGGCCGCCTATCTGCCCCTCGACCTGGACTATCCGGCGGAGCGGCTCGCGTACATGCTGGCCGACTCGGGGGCGACGACGGTCGTCACGACGGAACGGGACGCGCACCGGCTGCCGTCGGTCGAAGGCCTGGATGTGCTGCGCGTGGACGCGGAGGGCGAAGAGGCCCTGTTCGGCGGAGTTCCCGAC
>NZ_JBXVPZ010000181.1:0-18310 GCF_057961495.1 Streptomyces sp. P5F9
GGACCCCCAGAGCACGCACCGAACGCCGCGGAGCCCGCCCTCCGGGCGGACGGCGGGACTTTGCGGACACGGCCTAGTGGTTCCCCGGCCGGCTCAGCCGTCCGGCCACCAGGTTCGGGCGATGTCCTTGCGGATCTCCGGGCGCTCCGCGGGGCGTTCGTCGGGCTCCTCGCGCACACGGCGCGTGTCCGACTTCTTCAGGGGCTTCTGCACGGTCACGCGGCGCATGGCTGCCTCCTTGTGTCCACCCGGGGTCGTGTTCTCACGGGGTAGACCGTTCCGGGGAGAGTGACTCATCGGCGCGGGTCTGTCTGTGGCGGCTGTCACGATGGGACTGTCAGTGGCGGGTGTCACGCTGGGCGCATGAGCAAACCTGTACCGAACTTCGACTGGGACGCGGAGGCGGCCGCCTTCGACGAAGAGCCCGATCACGGCCTGCGCGACCCGGAGATCCGCCGGGCCTGGGCCGACCGGCTGCGCGGCTGGCTGCCCGACAGCGCCGCCGACATCCTCGACCTCGGCTGCGGCACCGGCAGCCTGTCGCTCCTCGCGTCCGAGCAGGGGCACCACGTCACCGGAGTCGACCTGTCCCCGGCGATGGTGGACCTGGCCCGCGCGAAGCTGGCCGGCCGTGACGCGGCGTTCCTGGTCGGTGACGCGGCGGCACCTCCGGTGGGCGAGCAGCGCTTCGACGTCGTCCTCGTACGGCATGTGCTCTGGGCGCTGCCCGACCCCGCCCGGGTCCTGCGGCACTGGCGCGGACTGCTGCGCCCCGGCGGCCGGCTCGTGCTGGTCGAGGGCGTCTGGGGCACGGTCAGCCCGGCCGGCATCCCCGCCGACCGCCTCACCGAACTCCTGGCGCCCCTGGCCGGGTACGTGCACGTGGAGCGGCTGTCGGACGACCTGCTGCTGTGGGGGAAGGACGTGGACGACGAGAGGTACGCGGTGGTGGCCATCCCCGCCGTCCCCTGAGCGAGCCCGCCCGCCGTCACGCCACCAGCGCGTCGAACCCGCCCTCACGGGCCAGCCTCTCCAGCTCGTCGAGGGCGGCCACGGCCGCCGCCGCGGCCGCGGGGTCCGACACGGCCAGCCCGCTCTCCTCGAACTCGTCCTCGTCCAGCCGCCGTACGTCCGTGCCGTCGGCGGAGATCCACAGGTCCAGGTCGAGGTCCTCCACGACGAGTTCGGCGCCGGAGAGCGTGGCGGGGCGGGTGATGTCGCAGTACCAGCCCTTCAACTCCCCGGCGCCGTCCCGGACTTCCTTCACCGCGTACCAGCGGTCCCGCCAGTAGTACTCGGTGAACACGTCGCCGCGCTCGAAGCGCACGAAGCCGAAGTCGCGGACGCCGTCACCGGCCCACGGGGCGCGGACGGCGAGGCGGGTGCCGTCGTCGAAGAGCAGCTCCGCCGCGTAACGGATCTTCGTGCGGCCCGCCTTGACGAGGACGACGTCCAACCGGCGAAGGGGATCAGGTGAGTTCATGGACATAGCGCACCTCCGTGGCGCAGGTCTCGTAGCCGAACCAGGTGTTGATCGCGAGCATCGGGCCGTTGCCGGTGTCGTTGCCCGTGAACGCCTCCGTGTAGCCGGCGGCACGGGCGCGGTGCAGGGAGTCGTTCTTGGCGAGCTTGGCGAGGCCCCGGCCGCGGTGGGCGCGGGCGGTGCCCGTCATGACCGTGCCGTAGCGGGTGCCGCCGTCCGTGCGGGCGGCGCTGAAGGCCGCGGGGCGTCCGTCGACGAGGGCCACGGATGTCAACTCCTGGCTGAACAGCGGGTGTTGCCAGGTGCCGTCCAGCCAGGTCCGGTAGTCGGTGAACTCGACGCCGATGTCGCTGGGTTCGTCGGCCATCGTCTCCGCGTCCAGCTCGAACAGGGGGCGCGGGTCCTCGGCGAAGTCCGAGCCCGGGCGGATCTCCACGTCCGGCGGCGGGGTCTGCAGCGGTGGCAGGGTGCCGTGGGCCAGGTCCAGGCGGAGGAAGTACGCGGAACGGCTCGCCGTATAGCCGAAGCGTTCGGCGAAGGCGTGGTTGGCCGGCTCGTCCAGGACCCAGGCGTAGAGCCTGGTCGCGCCCTGGGCGGCCAGGTGCTCCTCGGCGGCGCGGGCCAGGAGCGAGCCCGCGCCCCGGCGCGTCCGCTCCGGGTGCACGTACACGTTGACGAAGCCCCGGTCCGGTTCCGGGCTGTCGTAGGCGATGCCGACCTGGGCCGTGCCGATGATCTCCCCGTCCTCCTCCGCGACCAGCCTGCGCAGCGCGGCCTCCGGGTGGGCGTGGGCGATGTCGTGGGCGACGGACTCCGGGGTGAACAGCATGTAGGGGAGGGCGAGTCGGCGGACCTCGACGAAACCGTCCAGGTCGGCCCGGACATCGGGGCGCAGGTCGCGTGCGATCACGGTCATGGGGCCGCACGCTACGGCGGAGCCGCGCCGGAGTGCCTCTCATTTTCCGGACGGTGCGTTCTTCACGGTGGGCACGTTCTCCGGCGGGTGCGGGACAATCGGGCCGTGACCTTGAAGATCCACATCGACGACAGTGCGGCACCGTACGAGCAGGTGCGGGCGCAGATCTCCGAGCAGGCGCGGGCGGGGGTGCTGCCGGTGGGGTACCGGCTGCCCACCGTCCGGGGGCTGGCCGAGTCGCTCGGGCTCGCCGCGAACACGGTCGCCAAGGCGTACCGGGCCCTGGAGGCGGACGGGGTGATCGAGACGCGCGGACGCAACGGAACGTTTGTCGCTGCCGCGGGCTCGGCGGCCGAGCGTGAGGCGTCGTTGGCCGCGCAGGCGTATGCGGAGAAGGTGCGGCGGTTGGGGCTTGCGGAGGGGGATGCGGTGGCGGCTGTGCGGGATGCCCTGCGGGCGGCTTATGGGGAGGGGTGAGGTGAGTTCGGCACCTCCCCCACTGCCTTAAGGGCGTGGGGGGACCCCCAGATGCGCCGTTGTGGCTGAGCGCCGTTGCGGCGGAGACACATGCCGGCCGGGTGGAGGCGTAGTGCGGCCGGTGTTGTCGAAAGAGCGGCGCGGCCGACGTGGCTACCGGCGTGGCGGAGCCGGTGTCGTCACAAGTACAACCCCGCGTCCGCGCCCTCCCGTTGGTCCGGTACCGATGTCGGCTGCGTGCCCCGGCGCAGGGCGTACAGCTCCGCCAGGGTCGCGCCCTCGCGGCCCAAGCCCTCCTCCGTGCCGAGCCAGTCGGCCGACTCCTTGCGGGTGAGGGGGCCGACCTCGATGCGGGCGAGGCAGCGGCCGGGGCGGACGACGGCGGGGTGGAGGCGCTCCAGGTCCTCGTTGGTGGTGACGCCGACCAGGACGTTGCGGCCCTGGCCGAGGAGGCCGTCCGTGAGGTTGAGGAGCCGGGACAGGGCCTGGCCCGCCGTGTGCTTCGCCTCGCCGCGGATCAGCTCGTCGCAGTCCTCAAGGAGGAGGAGCCGCCAACGCCCTTTCCCCGTCGTGTCGTCCTCGCCGATCGCGATGTCCATCAGATAACCGACGTCGCTGAACAGCCGCTCCGGGTCCAGCACGCAGTCCACCTGGCACCAGTCCCGCCAGGAACGCGCCAGCGTGCGCAGCGCCGAGGTCTTGCCGGTGCCCGGTGGGCCGTGCAGCAACAGCAGCCGGCCCGCGATGTCCTCCGGGGTCGTCTTCATCAGGGTGTCCATCGCATCGGCCACCGGACGCGTGTAGTTGGGGCGCACCTCGTCCCACGTGCCCGCCGAGATCTGCCGGGTCGTCCGGTGCGGGCCGCGCCGGGGGGAGACGTACCAGAACCCCATCGTCACGTTCTCCGGCTGCGGTTCGGGTTCGTCCGCCGCGCCGTCGGTCGCCTGGTCGAGGACCTTCTCGGCGAGCTCCTCGCTGGTCGCCGTCACCGTCACGTCGGCGCCGCGGTTCCAGCGGGAGATCAGCAGGGTCCAGCCGTCGCCCTCGGCGAGGGTCGCGCTGCGGTCGTCGTCGCGGGCGGCGCGCAGCACGCGGGCGCCCGGCGGGAGCAGGGTCGCCCCGGCCCGGACGCGGTCGATGTTCGCCGCGTGCGAGTACGGCTGCTCGCCCGTCGCGAAGCGGCCGAGGAACAGCGCGTCGACGACGTCGGACGGGGAGTCGGAGTCGTCGACGTTGAGCCGGATCGGCAGAGCGTCGTGTGGGTTAGCGGACATGGGGCCATGATCCGGCACACGGACGCCGTGTGCACCCGCTTTCCGCAGTGCGCCCCCCAGTGTCGCCTCCGTCCGGTGCATCCGTTGTGTCCTGACTGGGTCCGCCGTCTCCCGAGTGTGTCCGCCGTGTATCCCCTCCGACCTGTTACAAGGCTGTGCACGCGGAGACCTGCCCCACCGCCCGGCACCGACGTTACTGTTGTCCTTGATGGGACGTCATGGGTGGAATTCGGGGGCACTGCGGTGGCGGCTCACCGCGCTGCTCGGCGTGGGAGTGGCCGCACTGGCGCTGATCGTGACCCTGATCAACACGCTTCCCGGTGGCGGAAGCACCGTCGGCACCTCGCGCGACGGCGACAAGGTGCACGGCACCCCGGCGACCCCGCCCGACGAGGACCGGCCCGAGGTCGGCTGGGGCTTCACCCACACCCAGTACAGCGCCGACGAGGGCAGTGACACCGCGACCGAACGCGTCGAGGGGCTGCTGGCGAAGTCCCAACTCCCGCAGGACCAGGCCATCATGGGCTGGGGCGCCGACAACCCCGAGCCGGTGAAGGGGCGTTACGACTTCGGCGCCCTGGACCGCCGTGTCGACTTCATGCGCAAGTCGGGCGGTACCCCGGTCATCACGCTGTGCTGCTCCCCGGACTGGATGAAGGGCGGCAAGTCCGGTGCCGACAACACCGACTGGAGCCAGGCATCGCTGGAGACGGCGCCGAAGCCCGACCACTACGCCGACTACGCCGCGCTCGCCGCGACCGTCGCCAAGCGGTACCCGGACGTCACCCACTTCATCGTGTGGAACGAGTTCAAGGGCTTCTGGAACAACGCCGAACAGCGCTGGGACTACGAGGGTTACACCCGGCTCTACAACCTGGTCTACAAGGCGCTGAAGAAGGTCAACCCGAAGATCATGGTCGGCGGGCCGTACCTCGTGATGGACAGCGTGGACCCGCGCGACGCGAACGCCTCCAGTACGTTCAAGGGCAGTTGGGGCGCGATGGACCAGCGGATCATCGACGCCTTCGACTACTGGAACAAGCACAAGGCCGGCGCGGACTTCGTGGTCGTCGACGGCTCCAGCTACACCAACGACGACGACCTGCTGCCCAACGAGTTCGGGGCCACCGACAAGCTGACGGCCGTGAGCGAGTGGATCCGTGAGCAGACGCACGATCTGCCGCTGTGGTGGGCCGAGTACTACGTCGAGCCCGCCGACGGCAACGACGACCGCAAGGGCTGGTCCGAGACCCACCGCGTCGCCGTCCAGGCCACCGGCATGATCGCCATGGCCAAGGGTGGCGCCACCTCCGGCTTCTACTGGAACCCGGAGGACGAGAAGGGCACGGACTGCGCGGGCTGCCTGTGGACGCCGACCGACGGTTCCGACGGCGGGAGGCAACTCCCCATGTACGACCTGGTCTCCCGCTTCGACGCGGCCTTCGGGCCCGGCACCACGTACGAGACCGTGTCGGTCGCCGCCGACGACGTGCCCAACGTACGGGTCCTCGCCACCGACAGGACGATCCTGGTCGTGAACACCCTGGACCGGCAGATCAGCGCGAAGGTCGACGGCAAGCAGTTCGACATGGCGGCCTACGGGGTCAAGTGGCTGACGCGATAAGCCACTTGACCCCGTGAACCCCGGAACTCCGCTGCCTCACGGTCACTTCATGGTCAGGAACCGCTGCACCAGCGAGGCCAGCAGCACGGCCAGCAGAGGCAGCGAGAACCAGAAACTGCTCTGCAGCCACCGCAGTTGACGCACACTCGGCCGGACCGCGACCCGGACGACCTCGCGGGCCGTCAGCATCAGGATCAGTGCGAGGGCGGCGAGCGCGCCGACCACCGACCACGGCGTCCAGGTGATCTGCGGTCCGATCGGCCCGGGATCGGGCTTCGGGACCGCGCCGGCCGGCTGCTCGCGCAGGGAGTACATGGTCACGTCGGCGTTGACGAGGACCTTCTTCAACTCCTGCCGGTTGTCCAGGTTCTGGATGAGCCGGGACTCCCAGGCCGCCGAGTAGCCCGCGTCCAGCTGGAGCGAGACGACCTGGCTCTTGTTGAGCATCAGATACGAGTTCGGGCCCGCGTCCTTGAGCGCCTTGACCAGACCGGACACCAGCACCGGGTCCGAAGGGGCCAGTGTCGGGACGTAGTTGACCCGCTCCATGTCCTTCGCGCCCCACGGCATCGCCGGCGTCACGTCGTTGATCGTGTCGTCGCTCAGCCACAGCAGCCGTACGGTCGGCTTGTCGTGGGCGTACACGTAGTTCATGGCCGCGACCTCGCCAGGCCGCACCCGCTCGAAGCCCTCGTTGCCCCAACGGGCCACCAGGAAGCCGCCCATGAGCAGCAGTCCGGCGAGCAGGGCGGCCAGCGGGGCGAGGCTCACGCGGTCCTTCTCGCGCTCCTTGGCGGTGGCGCCGGTGCGCGGGAAGAGGGCGAGGCCCGCGAGCAGGGCCGCGCCGGGCACCGCGAACATGAAGACGCGCAG
Organism: Streptomyces sp. P5F9; assembly: GCF_057961495.1. Lineage (NCBI taxonomy): Bacteria > Bacillati > Actinomycetota > Actinomycetes > Kitasatosporales > Streptomycetaceae > Streptomyces > Streptomyces sp. P5F9. The sequence goes on from NZ_JBXVPZ010000181.1 coordinate 6,648, forward strand.
CGCCATCTCGCCGCCGTAGGACTGCATGCCGAAGCCCAGGAACGGGACGAAGGTGAGGACGAGGAGGGAGCGTTCGCGGTATTTGTGGTCGCGGCGGCGCCACCAGCCCCAACAGGCGAAGGTCATGACGCCGCCGGCCAGCAGGACGCGGGTGTAGAGGACCAGCTTGTGGGTCGAACTGCCGCCCTGGATACGGCCGGAGACGGACGTCGAGACATTGCTGCCGACGCCGCCGACCCCGCCGAAGAGGTCGTTGAAGTGTCCGGACCAGTACGGCTCGGCCATGAAACCGAGCCAGACCGCGACCAGCACCCCGAACAGGATGGGCAGGCCGCGGAGTTCGGAGCGGCCGATCAGGACGAGGACGGTGAGCACGCCCAGCATCACGAACGGCGTGAGCTGGTGGGCCGGGACGCTCGCCGCGAACAGGCCGATCAACACCAGGAGCAGGACGGCCTGTTGGCGCCGGTCGGTGGGTTCGACCTCCGCCTCGCCGGGGCGCATCTTCGTCCACAGGACGTGTGGTGCCCGGAACCAGACCAACAGGATGGCCACGAAGGCCAGATAGAGCAGGAAGGTGAAGCCCTGCGGGGAGAAGTAGTCCTGGCCGACCCAGCCGCTGAGCACGAAGATCCAGATGCCGGTCCACTTCGCGCGCCAGCTCGCCCGCAGCGAGCGGACCAGCAGGAACATCGGTGCCAGATAGGCGAGTTGGATGGCCGTGGGCCACCAGCGGATCACCTCGGACCAGTCGGTGACCCCGCACGCCTTGCCGACGAACGCGGCCACCGCGAAGAAGCCCGGCCAGCTCCAGCGCGCGTCCAGGTCGGGCACGGCCGACCCGGTGCGGTCGATGTAGTCGATGAACCCGAGGTGCTGCCAGGCCGTCGGGAAACGCGGCTCGGTCTCGATCACCGCGGGCAGCGCGTGCAGCGAGATCACGGTCGCGAGCAGGGTGATCAGCAGCAGCGCCTTGTGCTCGCGGCCCAGCCACAGCAGCGCGGCGAACACCGTGATCAGCAGCGCGGCCCCGACCAGCGTGGGCAGCGGCAGAACCGAGATCAGGCCGAGCCCGCCCATGCGGTCCAGGTCGGACTCGCCGAGCCGCGCCGCGGGCACCCAGTACAGGAGCAGCGCGGCGACCAGCAGACAGCCGAGGACGACACCGGGCCGTGTGGGCACGAGACGCTCGCGCAGGGACAACGGGCGGGCGGGTGGCGGCACTTCGGACTCCTGTGCCTCCCGCTCCTTCTCCGCCGCGTCCTCCCGGGCCTGTTCCCGTACGAGCGATTCCTCCGATACGACCACCCGGTCGGAGCCGTTGGCGGGCTCGAACGGCGCGTCCACCTCCGGCTCGGCGGACGGGCTCAGCGAGGACTCCGAGCCGGGCTCCCGTTCCTCCACCGGCAGTCCGACGGTCTCGGACCGCTTGATGCCGAGCGCCCAGGTCGGCCGCTGCTCGCCGGACACGATGGGCGTGCCGGTGGGCGGGGTGCCGGGGCCCGGGCGTACGTCCGGCCGGCGTTCCAGGTGGTCGAAGTCGACGTGGATGCCGAGCGCGAGGGTGTCGGAGTCGAGCGCCCAGGCCGGGCCCCGACGGCGCGGTGCGGGGGCCGGGACCTCGCGTGCCCCCAGGTCGGCGAGGTCGCCGTCGGGTGCCGCGTCCTCGGGCAACTCCGCGGCCGGTGCGGCCCGTAGCGTCTTGAAGAGTCTGGGCGCGGCGATCGCCACGATCACCGCGAGGCTGGAGATCTCGGCGACGCCCGCGCCGGTCAGGCCCATGCGGGGGAGCAGCAGCAGCGTCAGACTGAGCACCAGGACGCACAACAGGCCCTGAAGCCAGGCGAGTCCACTCGTGCGGCTCTGCGCGCGCAGCACCGCGAAGTACGTCTCCATGAGGACCCGCAGCAGCGCGCCCACCGCGAACCAGCGCAGCAGCGGCGTCGCCGCGTCCGCGTAGCCCGTGCCGAACACGCCCAGGATGTACGGGGCGCCGATGAACAGCAGCCCGCAGATCGGCAGCATGATCCGGGCCATGCGCTTGAGCGCGGCCCGGGTGTTGGCGGCGATGCGCGCCGGGTCGTGGGAGCCCTCGACGGTCAGCGAGGCGCCCATGTTGATGGCGAGCAGGTTGACCGTGCCGCCTATCGTCGTGGTGATGTAGAAATACGCGTTGTCCTCGGAGCTGACCTGCGAGGCGATGATCACCGGCACGAGGTAGACCACGGCGAGCGAGAACAGCGAGCCGGTGTAGTCACCGGCGAGGAACCGCCCGATCTCCCGCAGCGTCGGCGGCCTCGCGTGCTCCTCGGTCGCCTTGATGTGCCGGGGCACCAGCCGCCGGAACACCAGCCAGCCGAGCGGCACCACGGAGAAGGCGATCGCGGCGACCCAGGACACGAAGACACCGCTCGTGGCGAGCACCGAGGCCAGCCCGACGAGCAGCGCCAACTTCACCGCGGAGAACACCGTGTTGCCCACCGGCACCCAGGGCGCGCTGCGCAGCCCGGTCAGTACGCCGTCCTGGAGCGTGAGCACGTTCCAGGCGACGATCGCCAGGATGAAGCCGAGGCCGTTGACCGGCCCGTGCAGAAAGCGGTACGAGGGTCCCCACGTGTTCAGGGTCAGCAGGAAGACCCCGGCCGCAAGCGCGACGACGACCGAACTGCCGACGTACGTACGGAAGATGAGGCGCCCGGTGGCGCGTCCGGCGACCGGGATGAAGCGGGCCAGGGCGCCGGTCAGCGTGACCGCCGTGAGCCCGGCGAGGAGCTTCATCGCGGCGATCGCCGCCGAGCCCTGGCCGACCGCGGACGGCGAGTAGTAGTGGGCGGCGATCAGCCAGTAGCCGAGGCCCAGCACCGCGGAGATCCCGGTGTTGAGCATCAGGGCATAGGCGTTGCGGAACAGCGGGCTGCCGCCGGGGGACCTGCCCTTCCCCGGCAGGCGCAGCCGGCGCCCCGTCTGCTGGGGCGCCTCGGTCCCGGGCGCCGCGTCCTGGGTGGTGGTCGTCGTGTCAGACACGGGAACGGATGGCCTTCCGGCGGACCTGTCGGGCTCTGCGGACCATGGCGTAGCCCTGGGTGAGGGCACGGTCCCTGGCGAAGTTGCGGGCGATCGCACGGCCCTCGACGAGCCGCTCGAACTCCTCGACTCCCGTACTGCGGCGCACGGTCACCCGCCGCAGCGCGTACGGCCCCTGTCGGCGCCGGGCGAGGTCGTTGCCGACGGCGAGCGCCTGCGCGAACCCCGCCTCGCGCACCGCGCCGCGCACCCGGTGGCTGGAGTAGCCGTAGGGATACGCGAACGAGACGGGTACGGAGCCGAGTTCGTCGGCGACGATCTCCTTGCAGCGGACCAGCTCCGTGCGCAGGGTGTCGTCGTCGAGCTGGTCGAGCTGCGGGTGGGTGTGGCTGTGGCCGCCGATCTCGACGTCCGCGTCCGCGAGTTCGCGCACCTGGTCCCAGTCGAGCATGGTGTCCAGGCCGCCGCCGGTGTCGTGGGCGCCCCGGATCCAGCCGGTGGAGACGAACAGGGTTGCGGCGAAGCCGTGTTGGGCGAGCGCGGGGAGCGCGTGCCGGTGCACGCCCTCGTAGCCGTCGTCGAAGGTGATCAGGACCGGCCGCTCGGGCAGCGGTTTGCCGGAGCGCCAACTAGCGGCCAGATCAGCCGTGTTGATGGGGGTGAAGTTCAGGTCGCCGAGGAGTGCCAGCTGCTCGGCGAACGCCTCGGGCGCGACGGACAGGGCGCGGGTGGCGTCGTTCGGGGCGGCGGCGACCGAGTGGTACATCAGGATCGGCACCGGTGTGTCACTCATGGCCGACCCCCGTGCTCGTTGCCGCCTCCGCGCCTGGGCGCGTCAGCGCGTTCGGGTGCGTTCCCGTGCCCGGGCGCCTCACCGCGTCGGGGTACCTTCCTGCGTTCGGGTGTGTCCCCGCGCGCGTGTCCGCTCCCGTGTTCGGGTGCGTCCCCGTGCCCGGGTGCCTTTCCGCGTCGGGGTGCCTCCCTGCGTCCGGGTTCGTCCCCGCGCCCGCGCGCGTGTCCGCTCCCGCGTTCGGGTGCGCCTCCATGCCCGTGTCCGCTCCCGCGTCCGGGTGCGTCCCCACGCCCGGCTGGCTCCTCGCGCCTGGGTGCGTCCGCGCGTTCGGGTGTGTTCCCATGCCCGCGTGCCTCCCCGCGTCCGCGTGCCTCCCCGTGCTCATGTCCGACCCCCGCGCTCGTTGCCGCCGCCGCGCCCGCCTCCGCGCTCGTACGCGTCCCCCTCGATCTCCACCACCGCGTAGGTGGCCCCGCCGCGTCGGGCCCTGATGCTCCCGACGACATAGCCGCCCGCCGCCGTGAACACCCCCGCGACGATCGCGGCCGCCCGGCCCGCGCCGCCCGGCCGGGCGAACACGGCGTCGCGCAGTCCGCGGACGACTCCGGCCGGCAGGACCCGGGTGGTGTACCGGCGCTCCGACTCAAGTCCCTTGTCGGCGCCCACACTTCGGGCCACCAGCGCCTTGGAGAGACCCTCGGCGTAGGTGCGCGTGCGGAAGTATCCGAAGTGCTCGCGCACCGCGGGCACCCGGTGGTGGATCACCGCGCGGTCGTCGATCAGCAGCACCGCGTCCGGCCTGGCCCGGGTGAGCCGGATGCAGAGTTCCGTCTCCTCGCCGCCCAGCGGACGCTTGTCGCCGTCGCGCCCGATGCCGGTCGCGAAGCCGCCGGCCGCGTCGAACGCCGTACGCCGGAACGAGGCGTTGCCACCGAGGACGTTGCGCACCCGGACCCGGCCCGGCGGCAGGCCCTTGTACGTGCAGCCCACCACCCAGTCGAACTCCTCGGGGAACCAGGCGGGCCGGCGGCCCGACGCCCAGATGGGCATCGTGCGGCCGCCGACGGCCATCACCTTCGGATCGGTGTACGCCTCGGCGAAGTGCCGCAGCCACTCCCGCTCGGCCACGGCGTCGTCGTCGAGGAAGGCGATGACCTCGCCGTGTGAGGCGGCGATGCCGGTGTTGCGGCCCGCGGACAGACCGCGCGGGCCCGCGTTCGCCAGCACGTGGACCTCGCCGGTTTCCGCAACGTCCTTGTACTCCCTGGTGAGTCGGTCCAGGAGAGCGGGGTTGTGGTCGACGACCAGCAACGTCTCCAGCGCGGGCCGTGACTGCGCCCGCACCGAGGAGACCGCCGCGAGGATGTCCTCCCAGCGGTCCTCGGTGTAGACGCAGATCACGACAGAGATGTCGGGACTGCTCAAGACACCTCTCCCCGGACCGAGTTGAGCTGCGGGTCGAGCTGCGGATCGCGTTGCGGGTCGAGCGTGTCGATCATCGTTGAGTGTGAACGACGGCGCAGCGCACGCCGGTTGGAGCGCTCCTTGAGGATCACCTTGAGTACCCGGATCCCGTCCCGCACGGCGCGCAGATTGCTCGTGCCGTGGATACGGAGGTACTCGTGGCTGGGGATCTCCTGCACCTTGAGACCGGCCTTGACCACCCGGATGTTGATAAGTGTCTCGATCTCGAAGCCGGTGCAGTCGAGGTCGATCTTGTCGAGGCAGTGCCGCCAGAACGCGTTGTATCCGTAGCAGAGATCGGTGTAGCGGGCGCCGAACTTGCGGTTGACGATCGTGCACAGCGCCCAGTTGCCGAGCTTGCGGATGAACGTCATGTCGTCCGTGCCGCCGCCGTTGGCGAAGCGTGAGCCCTTGGCGAAGTCCGCGCCCGAGACGAGGGCGGAGACATAGCTGACGATCTCGTGCCCGTCGGCCGAACCGTCCGCGTCGACCATCACGATGATGTCGCCGCTGCAGGCCTCGAACCCGGTGATCAGGGCATCCCCCTTGCCCTTGCCCTGCTGTTCGACGACCTTGACCCCGGGCCACAGCTCGCGGGCCACCTCGACGGTGTTGTCGGTGGAATTGCCGTCCACAAGAACCACTTCGTGAATCCATGCGGGAAGTGTCTTGAAGACGTAGGGGAGATTCTCCGCCTCATTCATGGCGGGAATCACCACGCTCACCGGCGGTGTGATCGCCAGGTGAGAGGAGATCGGCCGGTATTTGGTCGACATTAGCGGATCTTGGCCCGATGTCGCTGGGCGCAGAACGGAACTCACGAATCTGATCCCTCTCGTCCGGCGGACCGCCCGCCCCTGGGCGGCCCAGCTCTGTGCTCCGGTTCGAAAGGGGGGTTCTCACAGACGCCACGAAGAATATGGATCTCCGCGCACGCGTGGTGAGCTGGCAAAACTGGTCGACCCCCGGAAAACATGAAAGCCGGCCGCGCGGACGACTCGGTCACAAATGCGGTCACCGAGCACGGCACCCCCCTACCGCGCCCCGCCCCGGATCCATCGCGGTCCTTGAGCCCTCCCCTAGAGCCGCTCGATGATGAACCAGTGCGGGTGAGATGTACGACGGTATTGATGAATGAACCTGTATGGCAAGACCTGGAACGAGGCCTCACGTTTTTGTTGGTTTGACCGTTACACAACTTTGTCAGCTGTTGTGCGGCCCGGCATATGCCGTATGAATACCGATAGTGAAATCAAGCCACTGATCACCGCCACCGTGATGATTCCACCGTCGACCGACCACCGGTGCACGGCCAGCATTCCCTGGGCCACCAGCATGTCGACGACCACCGCGCCCGCCACCGAGGTGAGAACGCGGCCGAAGGGATCAAGTCCGCGCAATACCGCGGCAATTGCCGAAGCCGGCGCGGCGAACAGGAAGAACAGCGCGGACGGACCGCGCAACGGTGATCCCGAGTCGACGAGCGCGAGCAGCGCCCCGACCCCTCCCACGGCGACTGCCGCGCCCGCGAGCAGCGGTGCCAGGTCCCTCCCCGGTCCTGGCCGTGCCCGCTCGGTGTCGACGGTGGATGGTCTCTTGATGCGTAAGGTCTGCATTGGCGACTTTGCCCCCCAGCGCGCCGGATGCCGGACTTCAATGTCGCGCAGCCCGGCCGGGCACGTCAAGGCGCGGAAGCCGCTTGCACCGGTTCTTGCGCATCCCCGAATGGATGTTCCCCGGAGGCGTGTACTGCCTCCGGGGAAACGGCTGTTCGGGTGGAGCGGGCGGGTGTTACGGGACGAGCTTCAGCAGCTTGTTCGGCGAACCGGTGCCCGCGCTGGTCACGACACCCGAAGTGGCGCCGTTCACCAGGGCCGTGGCGACCTGGGCCGGAGTGGACGAGGTGTGGCCCGAGAGGTAGACGGCCGCCGCGCCGGCCACGTGCGGGGTCGCCATCGAGGTGCCCGACAGGGTGGCGGTGGCGGTGTCGCTGGTGTTGTAGCCCGCCAGGATCGACGAGCCGGGCGCGAAGATGTCCAGCACCGAACCGTAGTTGGAGTAACTGGCCCTGGCGTCCGCGCTGGTGGTGGCGCCGACCGTGATCGCGGTGGAGACCCGGGCGGGGGAGTACGAGGAGGCGTTGGCGCTGCTGTTGCCCGCCGCGACCGCGTACGTCACCCCGCTGGATATGGAGTTGGCGACCGCGGTGTCGAGCGAGGTGGAGGCGGAGCCGCCGAGCGACATGTTGGCGACGGCCGGCGTGGTGTGATTGGAGGTCACCCAGTCGATGCCCGCGATCACCCCGGCCGTCGTACCCGAGCCGCTGTTGTCGAGCACCCGGACCGCCACGATGGTCGCCTTCTTGGCGACGCCGTACGTCGAGCCCGCGATCGTCGTGGCCACGTGCGTGCCGTGGCCGTTGCCGTCGGAGGCGGTGGTGTCGCCGTCGACCGCGTCGTAGCCGTACGAGGCGCGCCCGCTGATCTGGGTGTGGGTGATCCGGACGCCGGTGTCGATGACGTACACGGTCACGCCGGTGCCCGCGCTGTCCGGGTAGGTGTACGTCCCGGACAGCGGCAGCGCGGCCTGGTCGATGCGGTCCAGGCCCCAGGGCGCGCTGGACTGGGTGGTGTCGGTCAGGTGGACGCGCTGGTTCTGCTCCACCGCGGCGACGGCCGGGTCGGCGGCGAGTCTCTTCGCCTCGGTCGCGGAGAGGCTCGCGGTGTAGCCGTTCAGCACCGTGCCGAACGTCTTCTTGACCGTGCCGCCGTACTCCTTGATCAGTCCCTTGCCCTCGGCCGAGGACGCCTTGAGGCCAGCGCTCTTCTTGAGGGTGACGATGTAGCTGCCGTCGACGGCTGTGGGGGAGCCGGCGGCCAGTACCGTGCCCGTGGCCGGGGCGGCCTGGGCTGGGAGGGCGGTGAGCCCGCCGACGAGGGCGGCGGTGGCGGCGCCGGTGATCGCGGCGAGCCGGAGCTTGTTGCTACGCAGGAGTGCCATTACGAGGGAGTCCTCCTCCAGGCGGCGCGCGCCCGGGTCGGCGCGCGGATGTGGGGGTGCGCGCGTCGTCGTGCGCACAACCCTGGAGCGTTGCGTTCCGCACCAAGGCTGAGCAAAGCCTGAGTCATGAACCGGTGTGGTTCAAGGGAGTTGACGGCCTGTCACAGGGCTGTCATGAGCACGTAATCAAACACTCCGTCAGCCCCTCTATTGGCATGCACACTTCCCGTCAACGCGCGTCACTGCTACGACAGTTGTGGCAGAGATCCTGCTAAGGGAGGTTCCATGAGACGTTCCCGATTTACGGCATACGTGACCTCGCTCCTCCTCGCCGCCGCACTCGCCCTCACCGGGGCGATGACGGCGCAGGCGACCCAACTGGCCGCCACCGGCGGCTATGTGGCCCTCGGCGACTCCTACTCCTCGGGTGTCGGCGCGGGCAGCAAGATCAGCTCCAGCGGGTCCTGCGACCGCAGCACCAAGGCCTACCCCTACCTCTGGGCGGCCGCGCATTCACCCTCGACGTTCGACTTCCAGGCCTGCTCGGGCGCTCGTACGGGTGATGTTCTCGCCAACCAGCTCGGCACCCTCAGCAGTTCGACGGCCCTCGTCTCGATCAGCATCGGCGGCAACGACGCCGGCTTCGCCGACGTCATGACGACCTGCGTCCTGCAGTCCGACAGCTCCTGCCTCGGCCGGATCGCCACCGCGAAGGCGTACGTCGACTCGACGCTGCCCGGCCTCCTCGACAAGGTCTACTCGACGATCAGCGCCAAAGCCCCGTCCGCGCACGTGGTCGTGCTCGGCTACCCGCGCTTCTACAAACTCGGCACCACCTGCCTCGGCCTCTCCGCGACCAAGCGCTCCGCCATCAACGGCGCGGCCGACTACCTCGACGCCGCCGTCGCCAAGCGCGCAGCCGACCACGGCTTCACCTACGGCGACGTACGCACCACGTTCACCGGCCACGAGATCTGCTCCGGCAGCTCCTGGCTGCACAGCCTCAACCTGCTGAGCATCAGCGAGTCGTACCACCCGACCGCGGCCGGCCAGTCCGGCGGCTATCTGCCGGTCCTGACCAGCGCGGTCTGACCCCTCTCACTCCGAGGGCGTCGCCGAGTTCGACGCGGAGGCCCCGTCCGACGGGGTCTCCGCCACGCAAGTCACCGAGAACGGCACGGAGTTGGACTCCTCGTTCACCGGGCTGCGGATCTCGACACTGATCTCGTTCTGGAACGTCCCGCTGTTCGAGTACGTCGTGAGGAACACCCGGTCCTGCTTGGTCTTCCCGCCGCCCGACGGGAACGACAGCGTCTTCCAGCCGGGGTCGGAGACCGAACCGGTCTTCGTCACCCACCGGTAGGACACCTCCGCGGGCAGCTTCCCCACCGTGATGCTGGCCGTGAAGGTCGGCGCCTTCGCGTTCGGCGGCGGACAGCTGCCGGAGTACTCGGTGTTGGCGCCCTCCACCGTCGCCTTCACCGACTGCGGAGCCGACGAGGACTTGCTGCTGCTCGGGCTCGGCGTGTCGCTCGGGGCCGTGGTCGTGCTGCTCGCACTGGGCGAAGTCCCGTCCGAGGGCTGGCTCTTGGGAGTGCTCGCGCCCTGGCCCGCGTTCGCGTCCCCGTCGTTGTTCCGATTGATCAGCGTGTACGTCAGCCCGCCGATCGCCAGGGCCAGCGCGACCAGCCCCGCGACCAGCACGAAGGCCGCCCGCCGGTTGCGGGGCGGTTCGTCCGCGGCCGTCGGCGTCGAGTAGGAGTCGGGCGGCGGCCCGAAGCCCTGCACAGGCTGGGGCGGCGTCCGCGAGTCCTGCCGGGAGTAGCCGTCCTGCGGATACCCCGCCATCGTCGGCGAGTACGGCGTCGTCGGCGCCGTGGACGTGCGCGGCGTACCGCCCGCCGCGACCAGCCGCAGATCCTGCTCCGCCTGCTCCGCGGACATCCGCTCGGCCGGGTCCTTGCGCAGCAGCCCCTCGATGACCGGGGTGAGCGGCCCCGCCAGCCGAGGGGGCGGCAACTCCTCGTCGACGATGGCCCGCAGAGTGCTCAGCGGGGTGTTCTGGCGGAACGGCGAGTGCCCTTCGACCGCCGCGTACAGCAGCACGCCGAGCGCCCACAGATCGGACTCGGGACCGGGCGTACGGCCCAACGCCCGCTCCGGGGCGAGGAATTCGGGCGAACCGATGACCTCACCCGTCATGGTGAGCGCCGAACTGCCCTCCACCATCGCGATACCGAAGTCGGTCAGCACCACCCGGCCGTCGTTCGACATCAGCACGTTGGCCGGTTTCACGTCCCGGTGCAGCACCCCGGCGTCGTGCGCGGCCCGCAGCGCGGCCAGCACCTCGGCACCGATGTGCGCGGCCCGCTGCGGGGTCAACGGCCCCTCGGCGTCCAGGAGATCGGCCAGGGACACGCCCCGCACCAGCTCCATGACGATCCAGGGGCGGCCGTCCTCCGTCGCCACGTCGTACACCGTCACCACGTTGCGGTTGGCGACCCGCGCCGCCGCCCACGCCTCGCGCTCAAGACGGGCGTACATCCGCTCCACGTCGTCGGACGCCAGCCCGCTCGGCGCGCGCACCTCCTTGACGGCGACCTCGCGTTGCAGCACCTCGTCGCGGGCCCGCCACACCGTGCCCATCCCGCCCTCACCGAGGGGGGACAGGAGCCGGTAGCGGCCCGCGATCACACGTTCAGTGCCCGGATCTTCGGACATGGGCTCCCCCCATTCGCAGCCCGGCGAATTCTCGCCAAACGTAACTCAGCCGAGCGCTGATGCCGCCCCCTTGAGCACCAGTCCGACCCCGAGGGCCACGACGACGAGCGCCGATCCCAGCGGCAAAGTCCGGCGGACCAGCACCGCCATGGGGCTGGTGGTCCAGCGGGGGCGCCGGTCCAGCACTCGGTTCATCCCTGTACCCAGCTTGACGACCGCGAATCCGGCGGCGGTGAGGGTGAGGGCGAGCCCGACGCCGTACGCGACGACGAGCAGCAGCCCGAACCACGCCTGACCGAGCGCGGCGGCCCCCACGAGGACCACCACGGCGGACGGACTCGGCACGAGCCCGCCGGCGAAGCCGAGCAGGATCGTGCCGCGGACGGTGGGGGCGGTTTCGTGCGTGTGGGTGAAGCCGCCGTGCGTGTGTTCTACGGCGTGGTCGTGGTCGTGCGTGTGGCCATGGCCGTGGGGATGGGGGTGGTCATGGCCGTGCTCGTGGTCGTGACCGTGAGTGTCGCCGCGGTCGTGACTGTGGGCGTGGTCGTCGTCGTGGCTGTGCGGGTGCGGGTGGGCCTCGGTCTGGGGGGACCCGGCTTCGGCGTGCGCGGAGACCAGGACCAGGGAGCGCTCGGGGGCCTTGGCGGTCTCGTGCTGGTGG
>NZ_JBXVPZ010000182.1:0-18277 GCF_057961495.1 Streptomyces sp. P5F9
CCACCGACGCCAACCAGCCCCCCGAACTCGCCTGGCCCACCGCCATCGCCCGCAGCCCCGAGGGCGAGTTCCTCGGCTACGCCATGCGCCGCTTCGGCGAACCCCAACACGTCCAGCTGGTAGGCCTGTTCACCCGCGCCCAGCGCCTCCGCCTGTTCGGCGACCGCGCCGACTGGCGCTTCCTGCTCGGCGTCGCCTGGAACCTCGCCTTCATGACCGCCCGCATGCACTACGACCAGCTCGTCATCGGCGACTTCTCCAGCAGCAACGTCGTCGTCGACGCCAACGGCTTCGTCACGTTCCTCGACTGCGACTCCATCGCCTTCACCGACCCGGTCACCGGCGAGCCCTTCCCCTGCCTGATGCACACCACCGACTACTCCTCACCGGAACGCCAGTCGGGCGCCGCGGCCACCGAGGAGAGCGACAACTTCGCGCTGGCGGTGCTCATTTACCAGCTCCTCACGGCCGGCAACCACCCCTTCGGCGGCGTCCCGCACGAGAGCACCCCCGAGTCGACGGTCAAGGACAACATCGCCGCGAGCGTCTCCTACGTCGTCCGCCCCGAGGCGGTCGTCATCCCCCGCGGCACCGTCGACCCCTCGGTCCTCCCGCCCGGCCTCCTGACCCTGGCCCACACGGCGTTCGGCGCGGGCGTCCACGCCCCCTCCGCCCGTCCCACCCCGGAAGTCTGGCTGCGCGCCCTGGACCAGGAGCGCTCCCGCGTCCAGGTCTGCCCGCAACGCCCCCTGCACTCCTACGGCTCCCACCTCCCGACCTGCCCGTGGTGCACGCGGGCCGCGGTGACGGGACACGACGTGTTCAACCTGCCGGTACGGCCACCCGTGCCGGTACCGCCACCGCCGGGCGACGCGCAGGGCTCCCGGTTCGGCCCCCTGAAGGTGGTGGGCGTGGTGCTCGTACTCGTCCTGCTGATCGTCCTGATCGGGGTGCTCTGAGACTTCAGCCGTTCTGCGAACGCCCCCGGTCCTCCAGATACCGCGTGTGCGACTCCTGCCGCCGCGCCTCCACCTCACGCAGGCCGGCCGCCAACCCCCGCGCCTCCTCCTGAAGCACCGTCAACTGCCGTTCCAGATGCCGCTCCGGGGGCTCCGTACCGGGCGCCAACCGCGTCCACCACCGCGTCCGTACGAACGTGTCGACCGCCTCCGGTACGTCCTGCCGGATCGCCCGCGACAGGATGTGCACGCCCTCCGGGTCCTGCGCGAGGTCGTGCGTGACCTGCGGATCGAGGAGCCCGGCGAGGAGCTGGTTCAGCTCGGTGAGCCGGCCCGCCGCGGCGGGCGGGAGTCCGATGCCGGTGAGGTAGCCGCCGAGCTTCTCGAAGTCGTCCCGCAGTTCCTCCAGTTGGGCCGACGGGTCCGGGAACTCGGGCGGCGCCGGACGCTCCGGCGGGGCGATCAGCGCACCCGCGCCGTACAGACCGACGACCACGGCCGGCCAGTACGGCCCGGCCACGCCCACGAACGTCAGCACCAGCCCGACGAGTCCGCACGCGCTGCCGGTGAGGTTCTTGCGGGACTCCAAGTAGCCCAGGAACCTACTGGTAGCCACGGATCTCCTCGAAGGCGCCGTCCAGCGAGCCCTGTTGGGCGTCGAAGAGCCGGCCGCCGGTCAGGTCGGCGATGTGCTGGAGCTCCGCCTTGTCCGAGTCGCCGAAGAGGATGGGGAAGACGGGTATGTCCCGCTGGGTGGTGGGGAGTTGCCGGTAGAAGCCGTCGAACTCCTTCGCCTTGGCGCCGGTCGTGTTCTCGCCGTCCGTCATCAGCACGATCGAGGTGAACGTGTCGCCGCCGGTGCCGAGATGCTCGTACGCCTTCTCCAGCGAGGTGTAGATCGCGGTGTTCCCGTCGGCGCTGAGCGACTTGGTGTCCGCGCGGATGGCATCCAGCCCGGCCTGCGGATCACTCGGGCTCACCACATGCGTCCGCACGCTCTTCACGGCCGACCCGAACGGCATCAGCGTGACCTCCTCGCGCTGCCGGAAGTCACCGGTCAGATCGGTGAGGGCCTTCTTCAGCCGGGACAGCCGGTCGCCTTCCATCGAGCCCGAGGTGTCCAGCGCGTACACGGTCCGCGACGGCCGGCGCAGCTTGTTCTCGTACGAGTCGAGGAGGCCGTCGGCGACGGACTGGCTGCCGGGGAACGGGAGTTCACGCCGTCGGCTGGTGTCCAGGCCGGACGCGGGCGGTACGGAGGCGACGACCGGGCGGCGGTGCGTGCGGGTGGTGATCAGCTTCTGGAGGGCGTCCGTGCGCAGGTCCGCCGTCACGCGCCGGACGTTCTCGCGGGTCGTGGCGTCCGTCGAGGCGAGGGACGTCAACGGGTAGTCGGCGGTGACGACTCCGTCGCTCGGGCGGATCACGGTCAGGCCCGGGATGCCCTTGAGGACGGACTCGTAGTTGAGCAACGCGTCCACGTCTCCCCGGCGTTGATAGGCGGTCGCCAGCCAGCCCGAGGAACCCGACGTCAGTTTCTGCCCCTTGAAGAACTCCTTCAGCCGGGGAGCCGCCTTGGTGACGTCCGCGTCGGTGAGCGCCGACTGGGCGTCGGAGAGGGCGGAGGCGACCGAGACGAGCGTCGAGAAACCGGAGTTGGAGCGGGCCGGGTCCGTCATGCCGTAGGTCAACTTGCCGTCCTGGACGGCCTGTTCGATCTGCGACCAGGTGACCTTGTCTGGCGTCCAGCCCAATGCCGTGACGGTGGCCGTCTTCACACCGATCGCGACCGGGCTCGACATGATCGGGGTCTCCGAGACGACCTTCTTCGCCGCGTCGGGCCGTAGCCGCAGATAGTCGTTCGAGGACAGCCACAGGGCGTCGTACTGACCGTCGGCCTTGCCCTTCGCCAGCAGGTCCACCGCGTCGAGGGTGCCCATGTAGGTGGGGCGGATCGTGATGCCGGTGTCCTTGCTGACCTGGTCGAACACCGGGGTCATGTCGCTGAGTTCGCTGGAGGCGAGGACGCGGAGGGTGCCGGGCTTGGGGGCGTTGTCGGTCTCGGCCTTCGTGTCATGGGCCGACGTGCAGGCGGTGAGCAGCGCGGCCGTGCCGAGGGCGAGCGCGAGGAGACGTCTCATCCGAGCCCGCCTTCCAGGGCGCTCTGCGACCGGCTGCGCTCCAAGTACGTGCTGGCGTGCTGGAGTTCGGACGTCAGGGACTCCACGGTCGCGGCCATCACCTCGGTCGCCCGGACCTTGTAGGTGTCGATGGCGTCGAGCGTGCGGTAGATCTGCTGGAAGGCCGTGCGCAGCGTCTCCGCGCCCACCGCCGGGTCGGCCGCGATGCGCTGGATCTCGCCGCTCTGCGTGGAGAGCATCTCGGCGTTGCCCCGGATGAGGTCCTCGGTCGTACCGCGCAGGGCGTTGACCTGATCGACGACCTTGCGCTGGTTGTCGAGCGCGGAGGCGAGCATGACGGAGATCCGGAGGGCGGAGACGGTGGTCGTGGCAGCCCGGTCGACCCCCTTGATCAGCTCGTCGTTGTTGCGCCGTACGACGTCCATCGCCAAGTAGCCCTGGGCGCACACCGCGAGCTGGGTCAGCAGGTCCTGGTGCTTCTGCCGGACCGGGAAGAGGACGTCCGCGCGCAGGGTGTCGGCCTGGCTCGGGTCGGCGGCCTCGACGCCGGTGATGTGCTGCTCGACGGCCGTGTCGAGGGCCTGGGTGAGGACGACGTACTCCTGCAGCTTGCCCATGGTCTCCCAGAGGCGGACCCGCTCGGTCTGCAACGCCGCGTTGTCGCGCCGGAGTTCGTCCTGACCGCCGCGGAGAGAACCCACGATCTTGTTGAGAGTCCCCTGCGCGGAGGCGTACTTGGCGACGTGGTCGCGCAGCTTGTTGCCGCCCGGGAGCCGGGACAGGAACTTCCGCCCCTTGGACGCGGGCAGGTCGCGCGGGTCCAAGTCCTCGACCACGCGCCGGAGTTCGACGAGCGAGCCCGCCACCTGCGACTGAGCGTCCCCGCCCTTCGACGGTAGGCTCCGCACGGTCCGCTCCAGCATCCGGTTGGACTGCGCGGTCGCGGTGCGCATCTCACCGGCGCCGAGCGCGCTGATCTCCCCGACCTTGCCCGCGAATTCGGGCGACCGGGCGTCCAGCGAGGCGAGCCCCTCGACGTAGGCGGCGGCCTTCTGAGCCATGTCCGTACGGACACTCTCGTCCACGGGCACGAGCCCGCCGGCCTTCTCCTTCGGCACCGGCGCGACGGCCTCCGGCGGGGTGAGGGTGAAGACGTCGTCCCCGCTCTGGGTGTGCTGACTGCTGTTCTGGCTGGTGTTGAAACTGCTGCTCATATGGTTCCCCCCGTTCAACCGCGCGCCCGGCGCGCCATGTCGTGCAGCACCGTCGAGGTGGGCACGGGCGCCTGCCGGACGCCGGTCAGCGTCTGGTTGAGATAGCTGGAGTGGGCGGCGGTGGCCGCGACGAACTCGGCGGTGTCACCCTGCGGCCGGAACCCGTGCCGTACGGCGAGCCTGCGCAACGTCGGGTCGGTGGTGAGGAGTTGACCCAGCTCACGGCCCTCCGGAGTGAGCGGCACGACGGTGTGGTCGCTGTTGG
Source organism: Streptomyces sp. P5F9 (assembly GCF_057961495.1). Lineage (NCBI taxonomy): Bacteria > Bacillati > Actinomycetota > Actinomycetes > Kitasatosporales > Streptomycetaceae > Streptomyces > Streptomyces sp. P5F9. The sequence continues at coordinate 4,580 of NZ_JBXVPZ010000182.1, forward strand.
CCGTGGTGTCCGGGTAGAGCACGACGAGGTCGCCGACGGGCTGCTTGTCGAGGAGCAGCGACGCCACCTGCGACTCGTACACGAGGACCAGCGGATTGCCGGCGCCGCTGATGAAATCCCTGAACGGCGCGTCCGAGCTGGACTGTTGGGCACCCTGCACGCTGATCAGCTTGTGCATCAGGGGTGCGGTGCGATCCACATCGGCGCCACTGGCCGCCACCCGCCCGCCGCCTGCGACGTAGGAGGCGGCGGCGAGGTACAGAGCACCCGAGTTGGAGGTCTCGGGATCGGTGGTGGCGATGTAGAGGGTGCCGGTCAACTCCCCGTGTTTGTCGGCCCCTTTGAGCTGCTGCCAGGTGAGATCCCGCTTGGCGGCATCGAGATAGGCGCCCATCTTCAGCGTGCCGCGATCCTGGCTCTTGTCCAGCGTGGCGAGCCCGTTGTCCGCGAGCACCTGGGCGGCGCCGCGGTGGGCCACGACGACGAGCGGCGAGTAGAAGGGCCGCGGCAACGGCTGCCGCACCTGGTACTTGTCGGCGAGCGCGTCGGCCGGCGCCTGACTGGAGGGGAAGGCGAAGTCGTACCCCTTGAGGTCGAGCCCCTCCATGGCCCAGGACCCGGAGGTCTCCGTCTTCACGGTGAAGCCCTTGGCGGCGAGGGCCTTCACCACATCGGGATCGGCGAAGAAGTCCGCCTTCTCCGAACCGATCACACCACGCACGGTCTTCGTTGCCGTGCCCTTGTCCCCGTTGTCCCGGCCCGCTACGACGGCTGCCACCACGCCACCGATCAGCAACACCGCAAGGACGATTCCCGCGATACGTCTCACGAGGGGCAGCGTGCTCGCGGAACCCAACATTCCCCGAGGAAAGGGATGAACGGAGAGTGTCGGACGGGTCCCGGATCAACACGCTTGGTTTTTAGGGGCGCGGGGCTGTATCGATATGCGGCTCCGCCGCGCGGGCGCGACCAGCCACGACGGGCGCGCACCCGTGGGTTTTTAGGGGCGCGGGGAACTGCGCGACCAGCCACAGCGGACGCGCACTCGCAAGACAGCAGAACCCCTACGGCGATTAGGCGACCACAGTCACCGCATGCGCATCCATCCGCTCGGCAGACAAAATCGCCGCCGCAGTATCCGCCCGGGACGCAGCGACAACCAACGCCCGCCCGGCGAGAGCGTGCGCCCGCTGATGCAGCGCATCCAACCGCGTCGTAGAAGAAGCGGCCGCAGCCACACCCGCCCGGCTCGGCGAAGCCCCACGCAACCGAGTCAACTGCCCGGCAAGCCTCTCCGCAGCCACGTCCAACTCGGAGGACGGCTCCAGCGCCCGCAGTTCATCAGTCACAGCAAGCAGCGCGGCGAGATGCCCCGCAAGCTGAATGTCCAGCTCCTCCTCACGCGACCGGTGCGGAAAGTCGGGAGAAGGGGTGCGGGCCACCGTGCTGTGGACCGACTTCGTGCGGATCGGTTCGTACATGGCATGGTCTCCTGTGCTCAGACAGGAAACCATCCTAGCTTAGATCTCGTCTAAAGTTGTGCTGGCCGAAAATCTGGCCGAAAGAACCCCAAGAAATCCGCCCCGTGAGGTTTACGGCGGCTCCACCACCGTTTACGGCTGGCTGTACCCGTCCAGGAAGTTCCCGATCCGCGTCACCGCGTCCCGCAGATCCCCGACCGACGGCAGCGTCACGACCCGGAAGTGATCGGGCTCGGACCAGTTGAACCCGGTGCCGTGGACGACCATGATCTTCTCCTGGCGCAGCAGGTCGAGCACCATCTGCCGGTCGTCCTTGACCTTGAACACCTGCGGATCGAGCCGCGGGAACAGATACAGCGCGCCCTTCGGCTTCACGCAGGTCACACCCGGAATCTGGGTCAGCAGGTCGTACGCGACATCCCGCTGCTCCTTCAGCCGGCCACCCGGAAGCACCAGGTCGTTGATGGTCTGCCGCCCGCTGAGCGCGGCGACGACCCCGTGCTGCCCGGGCATGTTCGCGCAGAGCCGCATGTTGGCCAGGATCGTCAGACCCTCGATGTAGGAGTCGGCGTGCGCGCGCGGCCCCGAGATCGACATCCACCCGACCCGGTATCCGGCCACCCGGTACGCCTTCGACATCCCGTTGAAGGTGAGGGTGAGCAGATCCGGGGCGACCTTAGCGGTCGGGGTGTGCGTGGCGCCGTCGTAGAGGATCTTGTCGTAGATCTCGTCGGAGCAGACGAGCAGGTTGTGGCGGCGGGCGATGTCGGTGAGGCCCTTGATCATCTCCTCGTCGTACACCGCGCCGGTCGGGTTGTTCGGGTTGATGATGACGATCGCCTTGGTGCGGTCGCTGACCTTCCGCTCCACGTCGGCGAGGTCGGGCATCCAGTCGGACTGCTCGTCGCAGCGGTAGTGGACGGCGGTCCCGCCGGAGAGCGAGACGGCGGCGGTCCACAGCGGGTAGTCCGGCGACGGTACGAGGACCTCGTCGCCGTCGTCGAGCAGCCCCTGCATCGCCATGACGATCAGCTCGGAGACGCCGTTGCCGATGAAGACGTGCTCCACGTCCGTCTCGATGCCCAGGGTCTGGTTGTGCATCACGACCGCGCGGCGGGCGGCCAGCAGCCCCTTCGCGTCGCCGTACCCGTGCGCCGACGACACGTTCCGGAGGATGTCCTCCAGGATCTCGGGCGGGCACTCGAACCCGAACGCGGCCGGGTTCCCGGTGTTCAGCTTGAGGATGCGGTGCCCGGCCGCTTCCAGACGCATTGCCTCTTCGAGAACCGGGCCCCGGATCTCGTAACAGACGTTGGAGAGCTTGGTCGACTGGATCACCTGCATGTCGGTGAGCTTACGGCGCGGTAACGAGACTTGGCTCGTGCTTTCCGCCACATGAGACGCGTCGATCGGCTCTAGGACGCACTCCTCCGCTGTGAGGACACGGCGCCGGTGTAGGTCTCCCGCGTCAGTTCCTCAGGCCCGATTCCGAGATCGACGAGTACTGCGCGGACATCGTCCAGAGCAGCGCTCACCTGGTCTTCATCGACGAGTGTTTCGACTTCCAGGAAGGTTCCCTGGATCTCCGGTACACGCACGAGGGTGGCGAGCATCTGCCGACCGTGTGCCTCGAAGGCGTAGTTCCGGCACTGCTTTTCGAACGCGATCACTGGTACGTATCCCAGCCCCCGCAGGATGGCGTGTGCGGACTGGGAGTCGTCAACGCGCGTTTCGTGCTCGGGCTTCGAGCCGGAGCCCTCGTCGACCGTCGCGTCCTTGAACGTCAGAACTGTCTCCTGCCCGTGTGCACCGTAGACAGTTCGAACTCGCAGCTCTTGGTCCTGCCGCTCCAACGCTCCGTCCGGGCGGTCGTAGTAGGTGTCCTGATACACCTCAATGCGTGCCGTTGCCCGCTCGTCCAGACGGCGCGTGACCACTTCGGGTGCGTGGACGTTCGCCTTCAACTCTGCCTCGATCACGGGCCGTTCCCCTTCCGATCAGACCGTGCGCTCTGCGCCGTCGATGATCGCCTCGAACATCCTGCGGAACCCACGGAAGAAGGGCCCGTCCGGTGTCTCCATAACCTTGTACGTCGCGCTTTCGTGCCCTTCCCACCCCGAGTCGAAGGCGCTGACGAACATGGTGGAGTCAGTGCGGATCAGCCGCCAAGTGGGCAGCATGCGATATCGGTATGCCTCTACGTCGCAGGAGTCGGCGCGTAGTTCGCGCAGCCGTGCCTCAGCCAGTCGTACGCCACCGGCGAGGGATTCGGCTGACTCCCCGATCTCGGCTGCGCGCTGGGCCAGCGCCGGGCTTTCTGGATCCAGCAGCAGGACGCGGACGCGGAGCCCCGTACCTCCCTGCTCGCGCGGCAGACAGGTGCGGAGAAGCGAGTCATTGAGCCCGATCAGTCCAAGGCCACGCACAGCCAGGACGTCCAGCTCTTGAGCTTCCCGGGCCTGCTGCCGAATCTCCTCCGCTGCGGAGTTCTGTGCCGCGTAGACGCGGACGACTTCGGGAAAGGCAGCAAGCTCGAAGGCCGTTCCCCCTGAGCGTTTCTCGCGGCTCGCGGCAAGTCCCATCAGGTGGCGTGCGGCGTCGGGCATGTGAAGGCCACCGGCGATGCGTTCGTACACGTCGAGACGGGTCACCTCGCGCCGGCCGTTGATGATCTCGTTGACACGGGCCTGCGTCATTCCGACTGCTGTTGCGATACGGGCCTGACTGGCACCGGCATGCTGCTGCACGTGTCGGAAGACGGCACCCATATCCCGGGCGCGCAGCGCTTCACGCACTGCTGCGTGCTCCCAAGCCGAGTCGGGTAGCCGAATCGGTTCCAATGCGATCGACACGGTGGTCCCCACTGTCCAGGTATGCGACTGGAAGTTATCTCACGGTGAGATTACCGGTAGGGGATCGATAGGACACTACGAGTCACGACACCCTGGCGGACAAAGGCCAGGGTGGAGGTACAGGGATGGCGCTGGAGCGGACATTGAGAGATCCCGTTGAGCTGACGGACCCATTGGCTTTGGGGGAGCCGAAGCCGTCCCCCGGGTGTGATGTGTGCGGCGCTCTGCTGAAGCAGTGGAAGCAGGCAAAGGAGGTGGGAAGCCCGGCACACGACTTGTCGCATGCGACGGACCTTGCCGTCGAAATCAGGCGTCACCCGCACCCACGGAAGAAGGCAGGCACGTGACGGCAGATCCGTTTCCTGTCGCCGGTATCCGGAGCGAGTTGGACGCGGCCCCGTCCAGAAGCTGGGTCGAGTGCGTCAGCTGTGTCGAGTCCAAGTCCCTAATCGACGACAGCGACCCACTTGAGTGGCCGGACAAGCATGCGGAGACCTATCCGGGCCACGACAGGTACCGGGTCGTCCGGCAGACGAACTTCCGTGTCGTACCGTCCTCGACGGCATGGGTGAAGTCGAGTGCAGTGCACTCCTGGGGCGAGGAACACGGCTGATCGCTGAGAGGCGAGGTTTCGCCTTTCACGCCGGGCGGGTCGGCAAGCCGCGGAGGTCGCCGCGGAAGTCCGTGACGTAGAGCATGCCCGGGGCGACTGCCGGGCAGCCCTCCGCGTCCTCGCCGACCAGGATCTCGTGCGAGCGGAGCCTACGGCCGTCCTGCAACCGCCAAGCGGTCAACAGGCCTGCGCGGTCGGCGGTGTACAGGGTGCCGCCCTGGACGACGGGCCGGGTCAGGAGACGGCCCCGGGTCCGCTTCTCCCACCGCGTCTCGCCGGTGCTCGTGTCGCGGGCGATGAGCCGCTGGTCCCTGTCCCCAAGCACGAGCAGACCCTCCGCCGCTGCCGGGGCGGCGGAGGGTTCGGCCGGCAGGTCGCGCGTCCACAGGGTCGTGTCAGCTGTCGGATCGAGCGTGATGAGTTGACTCGGCCCAGACTCGGTCGGTCGCAGCAGATGGACGCCCTGTTCGGTGACCGCCCACTCGGGGGACATCGGACCCTTGGCCGTATAGATCCACTGCAGTTGGCCGCGAGCTGCGTCGACCGACGCGACCTGTTCGGCTCCGTTCCTGTCCCTGACTCTGACGATCGCGTTGCCCTTGGACACCGCGGGCGCCTGGGTGACAGCCAGATCGTGGAGTTGGAGCGGTGGCCAGAGCTCGTCGTCAGTCACCAGATCCACGGCATACAAGTGGCCGAGCGGCGTCTGCGCGTACAGCACGTCACCGCAGATCCACAGCCGACCGGGTGCGAGCGTCAGCGGTCGGCAATGGCGCGGTCGTCCTGTCCGCAGGTCGGCCGCTTGAAGACGGCCGCCCTTGCCTGTGAAGTACATGGTGCCCCCGTGAAACGCGGGTTCGCCGGGATACTTCAGCTCGATCATGATGTGGCGGTCGTGGGTGGCTGCGTCGACCACCCACAGCCGCCGCTTCTCCCGCACGACGAGCACCTCGTCAGATAGGACGGGCTGGCACGCGGGGCCGAGAGCGGCACGTGCCTGCCAGCGCTGTCTTGGAGGGCCTTCCGAGACAGCCGGGCGCGGGACCCGCTTCTCGCGCGGCGTCTTCGACTTGGGCTTCGGCTTCACCCTGGCCAGCGGGATGTCGTTCTGCATCTCGCCGCCGAACCGCGGGTTCTGGTCGACCCCGTCCTCGTGCAGTCGTTGGCAGACGTAGTCGTACAACTCTCGTACGGCGATGAGGCCGTCGCCGTCTCGATCGGCGGCGCCGGTGCGCAGGCCGTCGATGAGGGGGCCGGTGAAACGCGAGGGGGCTGGTCTTGCCGGATCGATGTGATCGCCCTCATAGGCCTGCTGGGTCCTGTTGCCCGCGGTGATCACCACGCGGCCGCGCCCCTTCAGTGCTTCCTGGAACCCAGCCAGACCGTCGCCACCCTTGGCGCCGGGAAGGAAGCGTCCGCTGAAGCAGCAGTCAAGGATCACGACGATGCTGCGTGCCCAGCAGTCATCGATCAGTCCGCGGACGAAGGATGCCTCTATCGACGTGGAAGCGGGCCACTCGGGGTCGGTGGTGCCGACGGCGAAGTGGAGATTGCCGTTGCGGGGGTTGAGGATCCCGTGGCACGAGAGATATAGCAGCCGGACGTCGTCGGGCTCCGCTTGGCGGCCGAAGAACTCCTCCATCGCACGTTTCAGCGTGGTGAGATCGGCGTTCACCAGCTCCTGCACTTCGAAGCCGCCGATCTCCTTGTCGCGGAGTACTTCGGCCAGCCCGGCACAGTCCACCGCCGGGGAGTGGAGCGTGTCGAGGTCGGGATGGTCGTAGTGTCCTGTGCCGATTAGCAGGGCTCCGCGATGGCCTTCCGCGAATGCCAAAGTCATACGGCGGCCGGGCCCTGCGGCTGCTCGGGGGTGCCGTCACCCTCGCTGTCGTCACTCATGGCCTCGTCCTGCGCGAGGAACGCGTCGATCAGCCGCTCTCGCTCGGCGGCTGTGGCGTGCCCCAACTCGACGGTGCGGCCGTCGAGCTCGACCCGTACCGTACGCACCGGCCGGTTCTTCAGCCAGGTGTCGGTGAGTTGGAGGGCTTGGCGCAGGACGAAGGACGCGGCGGTGACCACGATGGTCCCAGTGGCGATCAACTCTCCGCTTTTGGAGCCCGGTGCGGAGACGCCCGCTGAGTGGTCCGATCGCAACTCGATCACATCGAGTTCGGCGAGGGACCGGCGCAACTGGCCCGCCAGCCACAGCAGTTCGTCCTCGTCCGTGTCGGGAAGCCCCAACAACTCCAGTCGTACAGTCCTGCTCATCGCCCCCGCAATCTCCGCTCCGTGCGCGGAACACTCTAGCGTCGCGTCCTCCCGCGCCGGGTTCACGCCAACCCCCGTCCTGAAACCGCTCCTTGCCCCCACCCCCCTCAACGATCACAATGCCCATGACAAAAAGACGGCGGCCGGAAGATCTCCGGTCGTCTCGTCATAAGAGGGGACCCCCACATGAACAAGCCTCTCCTTGCCGCGCTCTCCACCCTGGCCATCGCCGGGGCGGGCGTGGCACCCGCGGTCGCCGCACCCCAGGTGGCGCCGAAGGCAGCCGCGGTGACCGTCGACTTCGCCGGTACCGTCTCGCTCAGCAACTGCTCCGGCTCGGTCATCCGCTTCCCGAACTCGACCGACACCGCTCCGGCGCTGGTCATGACCAACGGCCACTGCCTGGAGACCGGATTCCCGGCGGCCGGCCAGGTCATCACCGGGCAGTCCTCCAGCCGTACCTTCGGGCTGCTGAACTCGGCCGGCACCAAGGTCGCCACGCTCCGCGCCAACCAGGTCGTCTACTCGACGATGACCGACACGGATGTGACGATCTACCGCACCACCACCACGTACGCGGCGATCAAGAGCGCGTACGGCATCAGCCCGCTCACCGTGAGCGCCACGCATCCGACCGCCGGCACCGCGATCAAGGTCGTCTCCGGGTACTGGAAGACGATCTACAGCTGCAGCATCGACGGGTTCGTGTACCGGCTGAAGGAGGGCGACTGGACCTGGAAGGACTCGGTCCGTTACACCTCCGCGTGCAACACCATCGGTGGTACGTCGGGGTCTCCGGTGATCGACACCAGTACCGGGCAGGTTGTCGCGGTCAACAACACGGGGAACGAGGATGGCGAGACCTGCACCGAGAACAACCCCTGCGAGGTCTCGGAGAACGGCACGGTGACCGTCCGCGAGGGCATCAATTACGCCGAGGAGACCTACAACATCCCGGCCTGCTTCACTTCGGCGAACGTGCTTAGCCTGAGCGCGTCTGGTTGCACCCTGCCTAAGCCGTAGCGCTCCGCTGAGTGGGCCGTTTTTGTCTGCGGGTGCGTGGGGGCTGGTCGCGCCCACGCGGCGGAGCCGCATATGTCACAGCCCCGCGCCCCTTAACGGCAGGGTGTTATGGGGTGCGGCGGATTGATCTGCCCGGGAGTTCGGTTGTTCGGTGGCCGTCTTCGATCACGAAGCGGCCGTCGATCAGGACGTGGGGGATGCCGGTCGGCAGTTTGCGTGGCTCCTCGAAGGTCGAACCCGCCGCCACCGTCGCTGGGTTGAACAACACCAGATCCGCGCGGTAGCCCTCCTTGACCAGGCCCCGGTCCGGCAGGCGCAGGCGGGCTGCCGGGCGGGACGTCAGGTGGGCTACGCACTCCTCCAGGGACAGGAGTCCCAACTCCCGTACATAGTGGCCGAGATAGCGCGGGAACGTGCCGTACGCCCGCGGATGGGGCTTCGCGCCCTGGAGGATGCCGTCGGAGCCGCCCGTGTGGACGCGGTGCCGCATGATCTGCCGGACGTTCTCCTCGTGGCCCACGTGCTGGAGGATCGACGGGGCGAGCCGGTCGGCCAGGAGGAGGTGGCGGGCGGTGGTCCAGTTGTCGAGGCGGCCGCCTACGTACTCCGCCAGTTCGGGATTCTCGACCCCTGCGATCTCGATGGTGTCCCACTCCATCGGCACCCCGTGGCAGCCGTCCGAGCCGATCACCTCCAGGTGGTGGCGGATACGGTCGGCGGTCTCGTCGTCCGCCAGGCGTTTCAGGATCTCCTGGGGGCCGCCCTCGCTCGCCCAACTCGGCAGCATCGCCACGAGAGTTGTACAGCCGGGCGTGTAGGGGTAGGTGTCGAGGCTGATGTCCGCGCCGGTCGCCAGTGCCTCGTCCAGGAGAGACAGGAGCTCCGGCGCGCGGCCCTCGTTCACGCCGAAGTTCATGGTCGCGTGGGCCAGATGGAGGGAGCAGCCCGCCTCGCGGCTCAGCTCCACCATCTCCTCGTAGGCCTCCAGCGCGCCCGCGCCGTACGAGCGGTGGTGGGGGCAGTAGTAGCCGTCGTACGACGCCACCACCCGGCAGAGTTCGGTGAGTTCGGCGTCCTTGGCGTACATGCCGGGGGTGTAGGTGAGCCCGGACGACATGCCGACCGCGCCCTGTTCCATGCCCTCGGCGACCAACTGCCGCATCCGCTCCAGCTCTTGGGGCGTCGCCTCCCGGTCCTCCCAGCCGACGGCGAGCATCCGGACCGTGCCCTGCGGGATCAGGTAGGCCGCGTTGACCGCGATGCCCCGGCCCCCGAAAGCAGAGTCCAGCCGGTCCAAGTACTCGCCCACCGAACGCCAGTCGAAGTCGATGTCGTCGCCGTACCCGTTCCAGCCGGTGATCGCCCGGCGCACCTCCGCGAGCGTGCGGTCGTCGACGGGGGCGTACGACAGCCCGTCCTGGCCGATGACTTCGAGGGTCACCCCCTGCGCGGCCTTCGCGCTGTGGTCCGGGTCACGGAGCAGGGCGAGGTCGCTGTGGGCGTGCATGTCGATGAAACCGGGGGAGAGGACCAGTCCCTCGGCGTCCAACTCCCGCCGCGCCTTGGGGCGTTGACAGCCCGCCGCCGCGGCCTCCTGCACGATGGAGACGATCCGGCCGCCGTCCACGACCACATCCGCGCGGTACGACGGGCCGCCGGAGCCGTCCACGACGTCCGCGTCCCGGATGACGAGTTCCTCCATGCCGGTGCCTCCAGAGGGGTCTAGAAGGGCTCTCAGAAGAACGTACGGATGTAGTCGACGACCGTCCCGTCCGCCTCCGCCACCGGGATCAGCTGCCACTTGTCGAAGGACGTGCAGGGGTGGGACAGGCCCATCCCGATCCAGTCGCCCACCTCAAGGTCCGCCTCCGGGGCCGTCCGCAGCCAGGCGTGCTGGTCGGACAGGCCGGTGACCTCGATGCCGGTAGCCGGGCGCTCGGTGCCGTCCCGGCGGACGACCTGGGCGAGGGGGAGGTCGAGGTCGTAGGCCGCGTCCCGCTTGCCCGCGTTGGCGAAGGCCTGCTCGGGGGAGGGGCGGGAGACGACCTGTGCCCAGAGCCGGAACGCGGGTTCCAGGGCGCCCTCTTCGGGGATGCGGGTGAAGGGGGTGATCTCGCGGTAGTGGCCGTCGTCGTGCGAGACGTAGGCGCCCGAGCGCAGCAACTTCAGCGCGGGGAGCGAGAGTTCGGGCAGCTCGGCGAAGACGTCGGCCACCGCGTCGAACCAGGCGCTGCCACCCGCGCTGACGACGATCTCGTCAACTCCCTGGAAACGTCCGCCCTTGTCGAACTCCACGGCCAGGGAGGTCAGTCGCCGCAGCCACGCGTGCACCCGCTCCGGGTCGGCTTGGGGTACCTCGCCCTCGTACCCGGCGACTCCGACCAGCCGCAGTGTCCCTACGGCGGCCACCGCGTCCGCGACCGCCGCGCACTCCGCCTCCGTGCGCACGCCGGTGCGGGCGCCCTCGCCGGCGGCCAGTTCGACGACGACGTCCAGCGGGCGGGCGGCGCCGCGCAGGGCCGCGTCCATCAACTCGACGCCGCGCACGGAGTCGACGTAGCAGATGAGACGGAAGTCGTCGTCGGCGTCCAATTGGGAGGAGATCCACTTCAGGGCCGCCGGGTCGACCAGTTCGTTCGCCAGGAAGATGCGATCGATGCCGAACTCCCTTGCCACACGCACCTGGTGGGGGACCGCGAGGGTGATTCCCCAGGCGCCGTGGGCCAGTTGGCGGTGGAAGAGCTGGGGAGCCATGGAGGTCTTGCCGTGCGGGGCGAAGGCGAGGCCGTGGCGGGTCGCGTACGTCTCCATGAGGCGGAGGTTGTGGTCCAGGCGCTCGGCGGAGAGGGCGAGGACGGGGGTGGTGAAGCCGCCGGTGAAGAGGTTGCGGCGCTGGGCCGTCAGCTCGGTGACGGTGAGGCCGTCCGCGTCCGGGGGGAGGCCCTTGAAACGGTGGTCGACGCGTTCCCCGGCGAGCCGGGCGAGCGCTTCGGTACCGGTGTCGTGGACCATGAGGCCTCCCTGAGCTGGAGTGTTGCAATCTCTGCAACCTTCATTGCGTATATCGCTTACCGCTGTCTAACATCTCGCCCAACACCGGGTCAACGGAGCCGCCGCCCCGGCGTACCGGACGAGGAGCCATCACCATCGTGACCGCCGACGGACAGCCCACCGCCGCCCGTGACGTCGTGGACGTCGTAGCGCTGGGCGAGTCCATGGTCACGTTCCTACCCAGCCGGCCGGGCCGCCTCGCCGACGTGCCGTCCTTCGACCGCGCCATCGGCGGCGCCGAGTCGAATGTCGCCTGCGTGCTGGCGGCGGCCGGGCACACCGTCCGGTGGGTCAGCCGGGTCGGGGCCGACGGTTTCGGTGATCATCTCGTCGAGACGGTCGGCGGCTACGGCGTCGACGTGTCCGCCGTACGGCGTGATCCCGCGCGGCCGACCGGCATCTACTTCCGCACCGCCGGGGACCGGGCCACCGACGCGCACGAGGTGGCGTACTACCGGGCCGGTTCCGCGGCCTCCGCGATGGCCGTCGACACCGTGGACCTGGCCGCCGTACGGGCCGGGCGGGTGCTGCATCTGTCCGGGATCACCCCGATGCTGTCCGAGGACTGCCTCGGCCTGGTCCGTGAGCTGACCGCGATCCGCGCGCACCGCCCGCTGATCTCGTTCGACGTCAACCACCGTCCCGCGCTGGGGCGTTCGGCCGACGGGCCGAGCGTGCTGCTGGAGCTGGCGCGCGGCGCGGACCTCGTGTTCGTCGGGGAGGACGAGGCAGCCGAGGTCTGGGGGCTGGTCGGGGCCGATGCCGTACGGGACGCGTTCCCCGACCCCGAGACGCTCGTCGTCAAGCAAGGCGGACGCGGGGCCACCGTCTTCCACCGGGGCGACGCCACCTTCGTGCCCGCGCCGCACGTCGACGTCGTGGCCGCGGTCGGCGCCGGGGACGCCTTCGCCGCCGGGTTCCTCTCCGCGACCCTGCGGGGACTTCCCGTACGGGACCGGCTGAGGCACGGCCATCTCACGGCCGCCGCCGCCCTCACCGTCCCCGGCGACCTCACCGCGCCTCCCGTCCGCGACCACGCCGACCGGCTGGTCGCCCTGGACGAGCAGGCGTGGGGGAGACTTCGACTCGGCCCCGGCTGGACCGACGCCGCCGACTGGGCCGACGAGGAGGTATGCACACCATGAGTCAGACCGTCGACCGCGCGCTCAGCATCCTGCCGCTGCTCGCCGAGGGCCCCGCCGACCTCGGCCAGGTCGCCGAGCGTCTCGACGTCCACAAGTCGACGGCCCTGCGCCTCCTGCGCACCCTGCACGAACACGGCCTGGTCTACCGCCAGTCCGACCAGCGCTACCGCCTCGGCGCCCGCCTCATCGCCCTCGCCCAGGAGGCGATGGAGAACCTCGACATCCGCGAGATCGCCCACCCCCATCTCGTACGGCTGAACGAACAGTGCGGTCATACCGTCCACCTCGCGGTGTACGAGGAGAACGAGGTCCTCTACATCGACAAGGTGGAGAGCCGCTACCCGGTGCGCATGTACTCACGGATCGGGAAACCGGTCGCCATCACGGTCGCGGGCGTGGCGAAGCTGCTGCTCGCCGACCTCCCGGAGATCGAGCGCCGGGCCCTCGCCGACAAGCTCGAATACCCCATGTACACCGCCCGCTCCACCCCCAACGCCCCCGCTTTCCTACGGGAGTTGGAGAAGGTGCGGGAACAGGGCTGGGCCACCGACCTCGGCGGCCACGAAGAGTCCATCAACTGCGTCGCCGCGCCGATCCGGGGCGCCGACGGACGGGTGGCCGCCGCGATGTCGGTCTCCGCGCCCAACGTCGTCGTCACCGCCGACGAACTCCTCACCCTGCTCCCCTTGGTCCGTCGTACGGCGGACGCCATCAGTGGTGAGTACTCCGGCAGAACAACAACCAGGGATACCGAATGACCGACAAGATCGCGCTCACCCCCAAGACCCACACCGCCCCGCCCGCCAAGTTCTCGCACGGCGTCCGCAAGGGGAACATCCTCCAGGTCGCCGGCCAGGTCGGCTTCCTCCCCGCCGAGGAGGGCAGGCCGCCGACGCCGGCCGGGCCGACCCTGCGCGAGCAGACCCTCCAGACCCTCGCCAACGTCCAGGCGATCCTGGAGGAGGGCGGCGCGAGCTGGGAGGACGCGATGATGATCCGCGTCTATCTGACGGACGTGGACCACTTCGCCGAGATGAACGCGATCTACAACGAGTACTTCGAGGAGCAGGAGTTGAAGGCTCCTCCCGCCGCGCGCACGACGGTCTACGTCGGCCTGCCCGCGGGACTGCTCATCGAGATCGACGCGCTGGCCGTTCTGAGCTAGTACCGAGCCAGTACCGCCCCAACTCCCGCACACCGTACGACGGTTCGGCGCCCCGAAGGGTGCCGAACCGCGATCCCCCCTGCCCGAAAGCCCCATGTTC
>NZ_JBXVPZ010000183.1:0-18258 GCF_057961495.1 Streptomyces sp. P5F9
GAGTGGGGAAGCTCCTGTTTCGGCCATGCGTCAGACCGTAGGACGGAAAGCGGTCTCCGCAAGGGGTCCCGAGATGGTCCCACTCTCAGGGGCGGGATACTGGTGTCATGCGGTTGACGGTCTTCTGGCAGCGGATGACGGAGCACTTCGGTGCGGGATACGCCGAGAGCTTCGCGCGCGATCATGTGATGACGGAGCTCGGCGGGCGGACGGTGCACGAGGCGCTGGACGCGGGCTGGGAGGCCAAGGACGTATGGCGCGTGGTCTGCGACGTCATGAACGTTCCGCGGCAAATCCGCTGATCTTCCGCGGGAAAGTCGCTGATCGGTCACGAAGATCGACGCTGGTGACCGGTTGTCAGTGGCGTAGGCGAGACTTGCACTGTGGCAGTCACTGACGAGACCGGGCACGACGCCCAGCAGGCATCCCCGATCGGTACGCCGCCGACCCGGCCCCCGGCCGACGGCGCCGCGCCGGGCCCGGGCATGCCGCGCTGGCTGCCCCGCGCCATGGTGCTGGCGCTCGCCCTCGTCGCCGTGTTCCAGCTGGGCAGTTGGGCCTTCCACCAGCTCATCGGGCTGCTGATCAACATCCTCATCGCGTTCTTCCTGGCCCTCGCCATCGAGCCCGCGGTGAGCCGGCTGGCCGCCTACGGCATGCGCCGGGGGCTGGCCACCTTCCTGATGTTCCTCGGCCTGCTGATCGTGAGCGCTGGGTTCATCACCCTCCTCGGGTCGATGCTCGCCGGCCAGATCATCAAGATGATCGAGGACTTCCCGGACTACCTCGACTCCGTCATCAGCTGGGTCAACGGGCACTTCCACACCGACCTCAGACGGGTCGACATCCAGGAGGGGCTGCTCCACTCCGACTGGCTGCGCAAGTACGTGCAGAACAGCGCGACCGGCGTGCTGGACGTGTCCACCCAGGTGCTCGGGGGCCTCTTCCAGCTGCTGACGATCGGTCTGTTCTCGTTCTACTTCGCCGCCGACGGGCCGCGGCTGCGGCGCGCGCTGTGCTCCGTACTGCCGCCCGCCCGGCAGGCCGAGGTGCTGCGCGCGTGGGAGATCGCCGTCGACAAGACGGGCGGCTACATATACTCCCGCGGGCTGATGGCGCTGGTCTCCGGAGTGGCGCACTACATCCTGCTGCAGGCGCTGGGCATCCCGTACGCGCCCGTGCTCGCCGTCTGGGTGGGCCTGGTCTCCCAGTTCATCCCGACCATCGGCACGTATCTCGCGGGCGCCCTGCCCATGCTGATCGCCTTCACCGTGGACCCCTGGTACGCGCTGTGGGTGCTGATCTTCGTCGTGGTCTACCAGCAGTTCGAGAACTACATGCTCCAGCCCAAGCTGACCGCGAAGACCGTCGACATCCATCCCGCGGTCGCCTTCGGCTCGGTCATCGCGGGCACCGCGCTCCTGGGGGCCGTCGGCGCGCTGATCTCCATCCCGGCGGTCGCCACGCTCCAGGCGTTCCTCGGGGCGTATGTGAAGCGGTACGCCGTCACGGACGATCCCCGGGTCCACGGACACCGGACCACTCGTGGCTCCGGCGGTTCCGGCCTGCTGGCACGCGCGCGAGGCCTGTGGGAACGGCGACCGGGCGCGGCGGAGCCGACGGCGACCGACTCCGCCGGTACCAGCGATCCCGCCTCTACGACCAACTCCGCCGCTACGGCCGACTCCGGAAGCGCCGACTCGCGGCCGACCGATCCGGAAGCGACCGGCTCCGAACCGGCCGACTCCGAACCTAAGGACTCCGAACCTAAGGACTCCGAACGGAAGGACTCCGGAGAGAGCTCCTCCAGCTCCTCCTGAAGGATGATCCGGCGAGAACACCGGGGCGTCTCGGTCAGTACGTGAGCACCGCCCACACCCCGGCGCCGGTCACGGCGACCACGTAGCAGCAGACCGCCACCGTCACGGTCCGCCGCCGTGCCGCCTCGCTCCAGGACGTACGGGACAGTAGCCAGGCCAGGGCCGGCAACACCAGGACGGAGTGCAGGCTCACCCCGTGCAGCGGCTTGAGCGGGGCCGTCGAGTGGTACGCCGCCTCCTGGTGGCCTGTCCGGGCGAGAAAGACCCCGCGCGCGATCATAGCGGCGCCCGAGGCCAGCGCCACGAGCAGGATCGCGAACCCGGAACGCACCGCGAGCGCCATCCCCGTAGGCCCCGTCGGCCGGTGCCGGAAGGACGCCACCGCGAACACGGTGAGCAGCACCACCAGGACACCGCCGCCCACCGCGAGCGTCATGGACACCGCGGTGTCGAAGGACGTCTCCATGTCGAGGTGCGACGGCACCCGGCGCCACGCCTGGAGGGTGATGCCGCCGACCTCCACGACACAGTCGGCGGCGAACACGACGAGCAGCACGGTGCGCAGCCGGGCCCCGACGCGCAGATACGACGTGACCCAGGTGACCGCGATCAGCGTCGCCCCGAAGGAGAGCCCGAACGTGACGGGCTTGCGCCACGAGACGGGCCCGTACCAGGGGCCGCCGTCGACCGCGAACACCACGAGATGCACCAGACCGGAGACGATCAGCAGGGCACCGATCACATGGCAGAGACGCTCGGCGGGACGTACGCGGGTCTTCCGGGTCCGAGTCATGGCCCGAGCCTCGCGGGAACGCGCCGCGCAGTCGTCGTACGGCCGAAGACACCAGCCGTACGACGGCGGAAGCAGTGCTCCCAGGGGCGCGTGGCGATGAGTTTCGGGGGCGCATCGGGTCTATGGGGGGTGAGAGCCGTCCGAAATCCGCAGAACGGTGACCCCAGAAGCGAGGATCGATCATGCCCACCGCAAAGGCCCCGCAGAGCGTCGAGACCACGCCCGCCCCGCAGTTGGCGGACACGGAGCCACAGACCGCCGCGGGCAAGGTGTTGTGGCACTTCACGATGTCGCTGGACGGGTTCGTGGCAGGGCCAGACCACGCGATGGACTGGATGACGGGTTTCTCGTTCCGGGCCGGCCTCGTCGAGGAGTACGCCACTACGACCGGTGCCGTACTGGGCGGCCGTGACGGCTTCGACGCTTTCCCCGATGCCGGCAGCGTCTACAGCGGCGCGTGGCAGGGGCCGGTGTTCGTCCTCACGCACCACCCCGACGACGCGCCGCCCGCCCCCGGGGTGACCTTTTTGAACTGCGATGTGGCCGAGGCCGTACGTATCGGACTGGAGGCGGCCGGCGGCAAGAACCTTGAAGTGCTCTCGCCCACGATCGGCCGACAACTCCTGGAGCGCGGGCTGATCGACGAGATCGACCTGCACATCGTGCCCGTTCTGCTCGGCGACGGCATCCGGCTCTTCGACAACCCCGGCGGCGCCCCGGTCCGGCTCGGGCTGCTGAACGGTGATGACCACGCGGCCGCGGTGAACGTGCGCTGTCGGCCGGTCGGGACGTGATCCTCCTGTGGCATCGAGGTCGAGGGCCCGCCTGGGAAGACCGATGGTTCAGCAGCGCGCGGCGCTCGCGAAGGGGCCTACTGGTAGCAAGGCGAACCGCACAGGACGCTGACGGTGCCGGTCTCGACGGCCGAGGAGACCGGTGCGACCTGGGGCGCGGGCTGGTGCACGCGGCTGGTCTCCCACGGCATGGGAGCGGCCGACGCCGCCGGACTCACGATGCCGACGGCCGCCGTGACCAGCACGGCCGCGATCCCCGCGCGCTTCCACATCTTCATCGAACTCTCCCATCGTCGGTTGCCGTTGGCTGCCGCCAGTCAACGGGCCCGACCCCCGGCACGGGAAGGATTTCCATGCCATTCGAAGCGTTGCCACGGCATGAGGTGTCACGGGACATCGATGACGCGAGTGCCGCGTGGTGCGCTTGACACGAAAATCGAACATCCATTCTCATGGAAGCTCCGGCGAGGCCATGACGGGCATTTCGGCAGGCTTTTGATGCTGAAGTGTCCGAGTTATCCACAGGCTGGGCGGGCGTCGGGGCGCGTTGTCAGTGGCAGGCGTTAGCGTCTTTGACGTGAAGCGATCGACACAAGCAAATCGGGTGGAACCCATGGCAGGAACCGACCGCGAGAAGGCGCTGGACGCCGCGCTCGCACAGATTGAACGGCAATTCGGCAAGGGCGCGGTGATGCGCCTGGGCGAGCGGCCGAACGAGCCCATCGAGGTCATCCCCACCGGCTCGACCGCGCTCGACGTCGCCCTCGGTGTCGGCGGCCTGCCGCGCGGCCGAGTGGTGGAGGTCTACGGCCCGGAGTCCTCCGGCAAGACGACCCTGACCCTGCACGCGGTGGCGAACGCCCAGCGGGCCGGCGGCCAGGTCGCGTTCGTGGACGCGGAGCACGCCCTCGACCCCGAGTACGCGAAGAAGCTCGGCGTCGACATCGACAACCTGATCCTGTCCCAGCCGGACAACGGCGAGCAGGCCCTGGAGATCGTGGACATGCTGGTCCGCTCCGGTGCCCTCGACCTCATCGTCATCGACTCCGTCGCGGCACTCGTCCCGCGCGCGGAGATCGAGGGCGAGATGGGAGACAGCCACGTCGGTCTCCAGGCTCGCTTGATGAGCCAGGCGCTCCGCAAGATCACAGGCGCGCTCCACCAGTCCGGGACCACCGCGATCTTCATCAACCAGCTCCGCGAGAAGATCGGCGTGATGTTCGGCTCCCCGGAGACCACGACCGGTGGCCGCGCGCTGAAGTTCTACGCGTCGGTGCGACTCGACATCCGTCGTATCGAGACCCTCAAGGACGGCACCGACGCGGTCGGCAACCGCACCCGCGTCAAGGTCGTCAAGAACAAGGTCGCGCCGCCCTTCAAGCAGGCCGAGTTCGACATCCTCTACGGCCACGGCATCAGCCGCGAGGGCGGCCTGATCGACATGGGCGTGGAGAACGGCTTCGTCCGCAAGGCCGGCGCCTGGTACACGTACGAGGGCGACCAGCTCGGTCAGGGCAAGGAGAACGCGCGCAACTTCCTCAAGGACAACCCCGACCTGGCCAACGAGATCGAGAAGAAGATCCTGGAGAAGCTGGGCGTGGGCGTCCGTCCGGAGAAGGACAAGCCGGCCGTCGAGCCGGTCGCGGACGCGGCGGTCCCCACCGCCACGGACGATGTCAAGACGGTGCCCGCTCCGGCTGCGGCCAAGGCCACCAAGCCCAAGGCCGCGACAGCCAAGAGCTGACCCGTGACACGACGAACGGACTGGGCCGAGTACGCGTATCCCGACGCCCCACAGGGGCGCGGGAGAGGCGGCGACGGCCTGGCCTACGGTGCGGACGGCACGCCTGAGGAGCCGTACGGCATGGACGAGCCGTATGGCGACGAGCCGGGCGGCGGTTTCGCGGGGGAGGCCGGTCCGCCTTTCGGCGGCCCGGAGCCCGGCGATGGTTCGGCGGGCACCGGTCGGCTCTTCAGGAGCTCGGCGCCTGGCGGCAGTTCGCCCGGCGACGGGTCCGCCGATGACGACGCACCCGGCCGCGGTTCGCGCCGCAGCCGTGGAGCGCGTGGCGAGGGCGGCTCACGAGGGTCTACGGCGCGCGGTGACGGCGCACGCGGTAGACGTGGGCGCCGTGGCCGCGGCTTCGGGGATTCCTCCGAAGCGGACGGGGCCGACTTCTCCTCGTCGAGGGCCGAGAAGAAGGAGGAGCCGCCGGCGGACCCGGCTGAGCGGGCACGGGGAATCTGCCTGCGCCTGCTCACCGGGAACCCGCGCACCCGCAAGCAACTCGCGGACGCCCTGCGCAAGCGGGAGATCCCGGACGAGGTGGCGGACGAGGTGCTGTCGCGGTTCGAGGAGGTCGGGCTGATCAACGACGGCGCGTTCGCGGACGCCTGGGTGGAGTCCCGGCACCATGGCCGGGGCCTGGCCCGACGGGCGCTCGCTCAAGAACTGCGCACCAAGGGTGTCGACTCGACGCTGATCGACGAGGCCGTCTCCCAGCTCGACTCCGAGCAGGAGGAGACGACGGCCCGCGAACTGGTCGACCGCAAACTGCGGTCCACCCGGGGCCTCGACCGCGACAAGAGGCTGCGCCGCCTCGCGGGCATGCTGGCCCGCAAGGGTTACTCCCAGGGCATGGCCCTCAGAGTGGTCCGGCAGGCGCTGGAGGAAGAGGGCGAGGACACGGAGTTCCTCGGGGACGAGGGGTACTGATCCGGGATCGATCCGCGTTTCTGCATCGATCCGGTTCTGACCTCTTGGTGGTGCGAACGTCCTGAACACGGTGGACGCGCGGGGGCGCCGACCGCGTTCAGGCAAGCACCAGGCGAGTGCCCGCCCAAGGCGTCACGCCCGCCGGACTCACCCGTACCTGGAACCCCGACGCCACCGCCGGATCACTCGGCGGACTCACCGAACGAACCGCGGCCGTGCGAACTGGCGGCGGACCAGCTCCACTTGAGACCCGGCAGCACCCTGAAGCTGACGCTCGGCGACGGCACACCCGTCACGCTCACCGTCGTCGCCGTCTACGCCAGGGGCCTCGGCTTCGGCGATCTCACCTTCGCGCACGATCTTGTCGCCCGGCATGTCGACAACCTGCTCGCCTCCTCAGTCCTCGTCGGCACGACCCGTACACAGACACAACTCGCGACTACCCTCCGTGAGTTCCCGGGCGTACAGATTCTCGCGCCGACCGCCGCCGACTCGTTCCAGGCGCAGCGGCAACAGACGAACGCCGAGGTCAACTACCTGTCCATGGGGCTCGTTCTGGCGTTCACGGCCATCGCCGTGGTCAACACGCTCGCCATGCCGGTCGCGGAGCGTGTCCGGGAGTTCGCGCTGCCGCGCCTCGCCGGGGCGACCCGCCGTCACGTGCTGCGGATGCTGCGTACCGAGGCGCTGTCGGTGTTGCTGCTCGCCACGGCGCTCGGCAGCGGTATCGCCCTCGCCGTCCTGACCGCGTTCAGCGTCGGTATGACGGGTAGGGCGGCACCGTATGTCACGCCCCTCGTGTGCCTCGCGGTGGTCGCGGTGGCGACCGCCAGGGAGCGAGCGCGAGAAGCCGTCGGATCGTCCGTCCTGACAGCGAGCGCGGGAAACCGCCGACCATCCGGCCCGAGAGTGAGTGAGAGAAAGCGTCAGTCGTCCGTCCCGAGCGCGAGCGAGGGGAACCGCAAGCCACCTCTCCCAGCGGTCACCCGCACCACCGAGGGCACACATTTCGCAGACTTAGTGTGCGTGACGCAGAGGGTGCGCATGTTTGCCGCGGGAGTAGCTTCTGCTGCCGAACCTCGGCCCTCCACGCTTGCCGACCCTCGGCCGTCCCGCCCGCTGAGCCGCAGCCAGGTCTGCCCGAGTGCCTCCGGCCGTTTCGCCGACCGGTCCTCGTACGCCCTGAAAGGCGGCCCCCTTGTCCTTGCCCCTGCCCGCTCACCACCGAAGAACCCTGGTGGCCCTCCTGGTCGGTACGTGCCTCTTACTGAGTGGCTGCGGACTGGAGTCCAGTGCCACGCCCGCCGACGACGGGCCCACCACCCTTGGGTTCGTCAACGGCGGCAGCACCGAGTTCCACACCTGTCTGCAGGAGTCGATCGAGAACACGGCCAAGAGCAACTTCGCGAAGCTCGTCACCGTCAACTCGCATCAGGACGCCGCGCGGGAGCTGGCCAACATCCAGGACATGATCGCGCGCCATGTTGACGCGATCATCCTCCAGACGGTCAACACCACCGCCCTCAAGAGCGACATCGCCAAGGCCAAGAGCGCGCACATCCCGATCTTCCTGACCTCGGTCAGTGCCGATCCGTCCGACATCCTCGGGGCCGTCGTCGTCGACCTGAAGGCGGTGGGCAAGTTGGACGCCGACTGGATCGAAGACGACGCCGCGGGGCGCGAGGTGCAGGTGGGTGTCATCGCGGGCGCTCCCGGTGCCGCCTCCGATCTGCTCGTCGGTGGATTCACCAAGGGGCTGCCGGCGAACGCGAAAGTGGTCGCGAACCAGCCGGCCATGTTCGTCGCCGCCCAAGCGAAGACCGTCGCCGCGAGCATGATCAAAGCGCATCCCGATCTGGACTACGCCTTCGTCGCCAACGAGGAGATGGCGTTCGCCGCCCGCAAGGCCTTCGACGAGGCCGGCGGCAAGAAGGTCAAGATCGTGACGGTCAACGGAACCGACGAGGCACTCGCCGCACTCAAGGACGGCCGATTCGCCGCCACCGTGTCCAACTCGGCCAAGGACACCGGCGAACTGGCCGTCACCGACACCATCAGCCTTCTCCGTAAGGAGAAGGTGGAGAAGATCGCCACCACACCGGCTCGCCTGATCACCAGGACCAACGCGGACACCGCCCCGCTCTACTGCCCCTCCGACGGGTCGTGAGCGGGCCGGTGCGTCACTCGCGGACCCGGTGTGTCACGTCGTGGACAGAGCGTCTACGACGTGACAGGCAGCCCCGCCGCCTTCCATGCCTGGAAGCCGCCGACGAGGTCCGTCGCGCGGTGCAGGCCCAGTTGGTGCAGGGACGTGGCTGCCAGGGTGGACGCGTAGCCCTCGTTGCAGATCACCACGACGCGCAGGTCGTGGTCGGTGGCTTCGGGGGCGCGGTGGCTGCCACGGGGGTCCAGGCGCCATTCCAGTTCGTTGCGCTCGACGACCAGGGCGCCGGGGATGACGCCGTCCCGGTCGCGCAGGGCCGCGTAGCGGATGTCGACCAGGAGGGCCTTGTCGTCGCGGGCCGCTTCGTACGCCGCCCGCGCCTCGATCCGCTCGTAGGTCCCGCGCGTCCGCTCCAGCAACTCGTCTATGCCGAGCGGCTGTTCGTGCGCGGCACTCACTGCCAGTCCGCCGGGCGCTCGACCTGCTCCAGGCGCAGCACCGGGCCCGTACGGCTGTAGCGGCGGATCTGCGGCAGCGGCGGGTAGTAGGCGTGGACGGAGATCGCGTGCTCTTCGGAGGACTCGTTGAGCACCTCGTGGACGTGGTGGCGGCCGAAGGCGCGGCCCTTGCCGGTCGGCAGCCGGCGTTCGCGGTCCACGCCCTCCTCCAGTTCGAGGGTCTTCCAGCCGTCGCTCGGGAGCCGGGCGGCGAGCGAGTTCTCCTTGAGTTCGCCGGCGGCGGTGAGGAAGGCGCCGACCGACTCGGCGTGATCGTGCCAGCCCGTCCCGCTGCTGGGCGGCCAGCCGATCAGCCACGCCTCGCTGCCGCCGGGACCTTCGAGCCGCACCCAGGTGCGGCCCTCGGGGTCGAGGGGGAGCGAGGCGATCAGCTCGGCGTCGGCGGCCGTACGCCGGACGAAGTCGAGCAGTTCCGCCTGTGTCGGGGCCTGGGAGGGCGCGGCAGGGGACACGGAGGCAGAGGAGGAGACAGACACGTGCACCGTCCTGATGAGTGTTCGCGAAGGTGCGCGCAGGCATCACGACAGTGGCGCGCGCGGGTGAGAGAGATGCGAATTCAGCAGGCGACGTGACACACACAGCCCACGTAGCGGACGAGGTCCAGGTGGACCTTCCGCCAGAGGTGGACAGAGGTGTCGGTCATGGTCCGGAGTACAGCACGGCGGTGCGGGCCGGTCAACTCAGCGTCACTATGTGGACAGTTCGGATACGGCGGCCTCAGCGCGAGCCGGCCGTGGCCTCCGTCCTCGTCGGGCCACCCAGGGTCGCCTCGGCCGCCGCGTACAGGTCGGCCGGGCGCACCCCGCTCAGCGCCGTGACCAGGTGACCGTCGGGCCGCACGAGAAGGACGGTGTGGGCGGCGGCGCCCGGATAGCTCTCGGTGACCAGAAGCTCGGCCGGGTGCGGGAGCGCCGTCACGGCGGCCGCGAGGCGGGGCATGATTCCGGCGGTCACCCAGTGCTTGCGCTCCCACACGCCCGTGCCCGGCGCGACCAGGACGACCAGCAGGGAGCCGCGCCCGAGACGGTCCCGCAGCCGTACGAAGGCGCCGTCCTCCGCGGTGACCAGGACATCGGCGACCGGCGCCCCCGGAGGGGTGTCCACGGGGACCTCCGCCTCGATGTGCCGGGGTGCGAGCGGCGAGTCGGCGTACGCCCCCGGCGCGCCGAGCGCGCCGTGCCCCAGGTGACCGTCCGTGAGCAGCACGTCATGGCCGCGAGCCGAGCCGGGCACGACCGCGCGCAGCCCGGCCCCGCCGCGCACCAGCGGCAGCGCCTGGTCGGCGGCGCGCAACCGGGCCGCCACGACCGCCCGCCGCTCCGCCTGATAACTGTCGAGCAGCGGCTCGTGCGGCCCGTGGTGCCAGGCCAATGCCAGCTTCCAGGCGAGGTTGTCGGCGTCCCGCAGCCCCTCGTCCAGCCCCTGCGTCCCGAGCGCCCCCAGCAGATGCGCGGCGTCTCCGGCGAGAAACACCCGCCCTGCCCGCCACCGCCGCGCGAGTCGGTGGTGCACGGTGTGCACACCGGTGTCGAGCAGTTCGTACGGCGGTGTCGGGCCCTCGGTCCAGCCCGCGAGCGTCTCCCGGATGCGGGCCAGCAGCAGCTCGGGGGTGACCAGGTCCTTGCCCGGCGGCAGCAGCCAGTCCAGGCGCCACACGCCGTCCGGGAGGGGGCGTCCGGTGACCTCCCCGGCCGAGGGTCCGGACGTCCGCCACGGCGGCACCCGATGCAACAACGCCTGGTCGGGCCACGGAAGTTCCGTGCGCAGCGCGGCCACGGCGTGTCGCTCCACCGCCGTACGGCCGGGGAAGCGGATGTCCAGGAGTTTGCGCACGGTCGAGCGCGGGCCGTCGCAGCCGACCAGGTAACTGCCGCGCCACCAGGTGCCCTTGGGGCCGCGGGTGTGGGCGGTGACGCCCGAGGGCTCCTGTTCGAGCGAGTCGAGGCGGTTGTCCACGGCGATCTTCACCAGCCGCTCGCCCGCGAGGGCCTGGCGCAGGGCGCCGGTGAGCACGTGCTGCGCGATGTGCAGCGGAGCGGGCTCGGTCTCGTCGAACGTGATCTCGCGCATCACCTGCTTGCGCCGCATCGACCGCCATCCGGCCCAGCGCGAGCCGAGCCCGGCGAGCGGCACGCCGGTCAGGCGCTCCAGGAGTGCCGCGGTGTCCTCCCGCAGGACGACGGTGCGCGCGGGGCGTGGTTCGTCCTTGCCCGGGCCCTCGTCGAGGAGGACGGAGGGCACCTCCTGCCGCGCCAGTGCCAGGGCGAGCGTGAGCCCTACGGGCCCCGCCCCGACGATGATCACCGGGTCCACGGTGCGGCGCCCCCTGCCCGTGACGGTGTCCTCAGGGACGCATGTGAGCAGGAAGTTGGAGCAGGGTGCACGATCACAGAACGTATGCAACCCATTGCCGGTGCTTGCGTCAAGTGACGGAGGCAGTGGCGATCATGCCACTGCCTCCGTGTCGTTCATGCCATGTGACCGATCATCAGATCGTGCCGCCACCGCCGGTTCCGAAACTGCCCCCCACCTGCGCGGGATTGAGCCCGGTGGCGTCTTCGAGGGCGACGGTCGCACCCGTGCTCTTCTTGCTGCGCCGCAGCCTGCCCTCCAGCCAGCTCGCGAAGGTGGTGAGGGCGAGGTTCAGCACGATGTAGATGATCCCTACGACGATGAAACTCGCCACCACGTTGGCGTAGTTGGCCGCCAGGGTGCTGCGCGCGTTGAGCAGCTCGGTGAAGCCCAGCATCACGCCGCCCAGCGCGGTGTCCTTCACGATGACCACGAGCTGGCTGACGATGGCCGGCAGCATGACGGTGACGGACTGCGGGAGCAGGATGCTCGTCATCGTCTGGCCCTTGCGCAGACCGATCGCGTGCGCGGCCTCCGTCTGCCCCTTGGGGAGGGACAGAATGCCCGCCCTGACGATCTCGGCGAGCACCGAGGCGTTGTAGAGCACCAGGCCGGTGACGACGGCGTACAGGGGCCGTTCCTCGCTGCCGATGCCCGTGGAGCGGACGTAGAACTCGTTCGCGAACAGCATCAGCAGCAGGACCGGGATCGACCGGAAGAACTCGACCACCACGCCGGCCGGGACGCGTACCCACCGGTGGTCGGACATCCGGGCGATACCGAAGAACGCGCCCAGGGGGAGGGCGATCACCATGGCGAGACCGGCGGCCTTCAGGGTGTCGCCGAGGCCCGGCAGCAGATACGTCGTCCAGGCGTCCGACGTGGTGAACGGCTGCCACAGGGCCCACTTCAGCTGGCCCTTGTCGTCCATCGTCTGCCAGACCCACCACAAGAAGAGGGCCAGCAGGACGAAGAACACCACAGAGAAGAGCACGTTGCGCCGCTTGGCGCGGGGGCCGGGCGCGTCGTAGAGGACGGAGGTCATCGCTTCACCGCCAGTCGCTTGCCCAGCCAGCCGAGGAAGAGGCCGGTGGGCAGGGTCAGTACCACGAAGCCGAATGCGAAGACCGCGCCGATGGCGACCGTCTGGGCCTCGTTCTCGATCATCGTCTTCATCAGGGCGGCCGCCTCGGCGACCCCGATCGCGGCTGCCACGGTGGTGTTCTTGGTCAGCGCGATCAGCACGTTGGCCAGCGGAGTGATGACCGCCCGGAACGCCTGCGGAAGGATGACGATCCGCAGCACCTGACTGAAGCTCAGCCCGATGGCGCGGGCCGCCTCCGCCTGTCCGACGGGCACGGTGTTGATGCCGGAGCGCACCGCCTCACAGACGAAGGCCGCGTGGTACGCCACGAGACCCAGCAGTGCCAGCCGGAAACCCTGCACCTTGAAGTCGTCGGACGCGCCCATGGTGACGCCGAAGATGTCGGCGAGGCCGAGCGAGGTGAAGACGATGATGACCGTCAGAGGGATGTTCCGGACGGTGTTGACGTAGAAGGTCGCGAAACCACGCATCAGTGGGACCGGGCTGACCCGCATGCCGGCCAGCAGTGTGCCCCAGACCAGGGAGCCGAGGGCGGAGAGGACGGTGAGTTTCACCGTCATCCAGAACGCCCCGAGGACGTCATAACCTTGAAGAAAGTCGAACACGATCTCCCGCGCTTCCGGGTATGGGGCCTGCCTTACCGGGGTTTTCTCGGGCTTACTTGACGATGTCGCCGATCTTCGGGGCGGGCTCGTTCTTGTAGTCGGCCGGGCCGAAGTTCTTGGTGACCGCGGTCTCCCAGGCGCCGCTGCTGACCATCTTCTCCAGCGCGGTGTTGATCTTGGTGACGGTCGCGGAGTCGCCCTTCTTGACGCCGATGCCGTAGTTCTCGTTGCTGAGCTTCAGGCCGGCGAGCTTGAACTGGCCCTTGAACTTGTCCTGCGCCGCGAAGCCCGCGAGGATCGAGTCGTCGGTGGTCACCGCGTCGACGGCACCACTCTGGAGGGCCGCGATGCACTCCGAGTAGCCCGAGTTCTCACGGAGGTTGGCCTTCGGGGCGATCGTGTCGTGGATGTTCTGCGCCGAGGTGGAGCCGGTCACGGAACACAGGTTCTTGCCGTTGAGGTCCGTGGCCTTGGCGATCGTCGAGTCCTTCTTGACGAGCAGGTCCTGGTGGGCCAGGAGGTAGGGGCCGGCGAAGTCGACCTTCTTCTTGCGCTCGTCGTTGATCGAGTACGTGGCCGCGATGAACTTGACGTCGCCGCGCGCGAGCGCGTTCTCACGGTCGGCGCTCTTGGTCTCGACCCACTCGATCTGGGCGGGCTTGTAGCCGAGCTGGCCGGCCACATAGGTCGCGACGTCCACGTCGAAGCCGGCGTAGGTCCCGTCCGGCTGCTTCAGGCCGAGGCCCGGCTGGTCGAATTTGATGCCGATCTTGATCTTGCTGCCGCCGGAGCCCGAACCGGAGTCGTCCTTGTCGCTGCTCCCGCACGCCGTCGCGGCGAGCGAGAGGACGAGAGCGGTGGTCGCGAACACGGTGACCTTGCGGAGCTTCATGGTGAACATCCTTTGGCTGGAGAGGAGATGAGGGCCCGTCAGGGCGCGTGACGGTGGCCCTGAGGGCGTGCGGGACCCTCAGCGGCAGTCGGCGGCCGCCCGTCGTCGGCGGGCCGCCAGTGGCTGGCTGTAGCGGTTCGTCAGCGTTCGTGGCTGATCGTCGGTGGGGGTCGGCGCTGATCGCCGGCGGTCGTCAGTGGTGAAGGATCTTCGACAGGAAGTCCTTGGCCCGGTCGCTGCGCGGGTTGCTGAAGAACTGGTCCGGCACGGCCTCTTCGACGATGCGGCCGTCGGCCATGAACACCACTCGGTTGGCGGCCGAGCGGGCGAAGCCCATCTCATGGGTGACGACGATCATCGTCATCCCGTCCCGGGCGAGCTGCTGCATGACCTCCAGCACCTCGTTGATCATCTCCGGGTCGAGGGCCGAGGTCGGCTCGTCGAAGAGCATCACCTTGGGGTCCATGGCCAGCGCCCGCGCGATGGCGACGCGCTGCTGCTGACCGCCGGACAGCTGGGCCGGGTACTTGTCCGCCTGCGTGGCCACGCCGACCCGGTCGAGCAACGCCCGGGCCTTCTCCTCGGCCTGCTTGCGGTCGGCCTTACGGACCTTGATCTGACCCAGCATCACGTTTTCGAGCACCGTCTTGTGCGCGAAGAGGTTGAAGGACTGGAAGACCATCCCGACATCGGCACGCAGTCGGGCCAGCTCCCTGCCCTCCTGGGGCAGCGGCTTGCCGTCGATCGTGATCGAACCCGAATCGGTCGTCTCCAGGCGGTTGATGGTGCGGCACAGAGTGGACTTCCCGGACCCGGAGGGCCCGATCACCACGACGACTTCGCCGCGGGCGATCGTGAGATCGATGTCCTGGAGTACGTGCAACGCGCCGAAGTGCTTGTTGACGCTCTTCAGGACGACGAGTTCGCCGGTCGCGGCCACATCTTCCTTGGCCACCGATACTTCGGTCATCGCTTGCTGGCTCCGTCCTCGTCGGTTGCGGAGGACAGTAGTGAGGCCTTACGACCAGCGTCATCACATCTGAGCGAGATCTGAGCATCACGATCGGATAGCAAGAGGACACGTGTCGTAGCACTTTGTCGCCGGGATCCGTACCGGCTGGATAACGGAAGGCCGCACGCAACCGGAACCCACTTGACGGCGTCTTCGTCCATCAGCGTGACTGCCTGGGTGCACGCGCGCGTGAGACGTGCTTTTGTACAGGCCGACACCATACGAACGATGAACCGGAGGGGGCCGGGATGAGACTGCTCCTCGTCGAGGACGACAACCATGTCGCAGCCGCTCTGTCCGCGGTCCTGGCGCGGCACGGATTCGACGTCACGCACGCCCGCAGCGGCGAGGAGGCCCTCCAGGCACTCGTCCCCGAGAGCGACGGCTTCGGTGTCGTCCTCCTCGACCTCGGCCTGCCCGACCAGGACGGCTACGAGGTCTGCGGCAAGATCCGCAAACGCACCAGCACCCCGGTGATCATGGTCACCGCCCGCTCCGACGTGCGCTCCCGCATCCACGGCCTCAACCTCGGAGCCGACGACTACGTAGTGAAGCCGTACGACACCGGGGAGCTGCTCGCCCGCATCCACGCCGTCAGCCGGCGCAGTGTCCACGAGGACGCGAGCGGGGGCGGCGACACCGCGCTGCGGCTCGGCCCGGTGCGCATCGAACTGCCCACCCGTCAGGTCACCGTGGACGGTTCGGTCGTCCAACTGACCCGCAAGGAGTTCGATCTGCTGGCGCTGCTCGCACAGCGCCCAGGAGTGGTTTTCCGGCGGGAGCAGATCATCAGCGAGGTGTGGCGCACCAGTTGGGAGGGCACGGGACGCACCCTGGAGGTGCATGTCGCGTCCCTGCGCGCCAAGCTGCGGATGCCCGCGCTGATCGAGACCGTACGAGGCGTCGGCTACCGGCTCGTCGCCCCGGCCGCGTAGCGGGCCCGGGTGCGCACACGTCTTCTCCCGCTGCTCATCGTCCTGATGGCGGCCGTGCTGCTGGCGCTCGGCGTCCCGCTCGCCATCAGCGTCGCCAAGGCGCAGCAACAGAAGGTGATCGTCGACCGCATCGACGACACCGCGCGGTTCGCGGCCCTCGCCCAGTTCGTCACCGACGCACCCACGGGATCACGCCCCGCCGACACGGTTCCGGACGAGCGCCAGGAGACCCTGGACCGCGAACTCGCCAGCTACTACGAGGTCTACGGCATCCGCGCGGGCGTCTTCTACCGCACCGACACCTCCATGGCGAACGCGCCGGACGACTTCCTGCTGCCCAAGACGGGCGAGGTGCGGGACGCGTTCGCCGAGGCGCTCCTCAGCCGCCGCAGCCACGACCCGGAACAGGTCTGGCCCTGGCAGCGCAACCGTCTGGTCGTCGCCTCGCCGGTCATCCGGGACGGCGACGTCATCGCCGTCGTGGTCACCGACTCGCCCACCGGGCCGATGCGTTCACGGACCCTGCGCGGCTGGCTGACGATCGGCGCCGGCGAGATCGCCGCGATGCTGCTGGCCGTCGGCGCGGCCCTACGGCTGACCGGCTGGGTCCTGCGCCCCGTACGGGTCCTCGACGCCACCACCCACGACATCGCCACCGGACGCCTCAAGTCGCGGGTCGCGGCCGCCGGCGGGCCGCCGGAACTTCAGCGCCTGGCCCGGTCGTTCAACGAGATGGCGGACAACGTCGAGGACGTGCTGGAGCAGCAGCGCGCCTTCGTCGCCGACGCCTCGCACCAGTTGCGCAACCCGCTCTCGGCGCTGCTGCTGCG
This sequence comes from Streptomyces sp. P5F9, assembly GCF_057961495.1. Lineage (NCBI taxonomy): Bacteria > Bacillati > Actinomycetota > Actinomycetes > Kitasatosporales > Streptomycetaceae > Streptomyces > Streptomyces sp. P5F9. The sequence goes on from NZ_JBXVPZ010000183.1 coordinate 16,537, forward strand.
CATCGAACTGCTCGCACTCGAACTGCCGGAGGACAACGACGAGATCGCCTCGGTCCGCACCGAGGGCAAGCGCCTGACCCAGGTCCTGGACGACCTGCTCGACCTGGCACTGGCCGAGCACGCGGACGCGGACCTCAGGATCACCGACATCGGCGCGCTGACCGCCGAGCGCGTCGCGGCCTGGTCACCGACCGCCGAGGCCAAGGGCGTGCGCCTGGTGGGCAGTTGCCCGCCCACCACGGCGTGGGCCGACCCGATCACGCTGTCCAGCGCCCTGGACGCGGTGATCGACAACGCGGTGAAGTTCACACCCGAGGACGAGTGCGTCGAGGTGACGGTCGCGTCGAACGGCGAGACCTCGACCGTCGTCGTCACGGACCACGGCCCGGGCCTCACCGAGGACGAACTCGCCCGCGTCGGCGACCGCTTCTGGCGCAGCGGCCGCCACCAGAACATCAACGGCTCCGGCCTCGGCCTGTCCATCTCCCAGGTCCTGCTGGCCGCGGGCGGCGGCTCGCTCACGTACGCCCACCACGAGCCGCACGGCCTCAAGGTGACGGTCTCGGTACCCAGGAGCGGTCCCGCGGCCTGAACGGGCCCTCCAGGGTCTGCGTTGGGCCCTCGCGGCCCACGGCCCACGCCCCGCGGAAGGCGTACGGCCTACGGCTTGACGGACCGGTAGTAGCGCCGGGCGCCCTCGTGCAGGGCCAGGGGATCGGTGTAGATCGCCGTGCGCAGGTCCACCAGCTGTGCGGAGTGGACCTGCTTGCCGATGCCGTCGCGGCTCTTGATCACGGTCTTGGTGATCCACTCGGTGAGCCTGGCGTTCATGTCCTTGCGGGTCATCAGCAGGTTGGACACGGCGATGGTCGGGACAGTGGACCCGCGCTGGATGGTGGGGTAGGCCGACTCCGGCATATTGGTGGCGCGGTAGTAGCGGGTGGCGTCGCCCTGCTCGTGCATCTTGGCCACGAGGGTCGCCTCGATCGGCACGAACCGGAACGCGTAGTTCTTGGCGAGGTCCTTCAGGCCGTCCGTCGGGAGCCCGCCCGACCAGAAGAACGCGTCGATCTTGCCCCGCCTGAGCAGATCCGGTCCGGTGTCGATACCGGCCGCCACCGGCTCGACGCCCTTCTTCGGGTCGATGCCGGCCGCCGTGAGCACCCGGTCGGCGATCAGCCGCACACCCGAGCGGTCCGGCCCTATGGCCACGCGCTTGCCCCGCAGATCGGTGACCGAGTCGATGTCCGAGTCACGCGGCACGATGAGCTGGACGTAGTCGTCGTAGAGCCGCGCGACCCCGCGCAGCCCGGCCGCACCGGGCTTGCCGTCCATCTCGTACGTCCCCACCGCGTCGGCCGCGGCGATGGTGAAGTCGGCGTCGCCGGTCGCCACGCGCGCGACGTTCTCCTGCGACCCGTCGCTGTTCACCAGCTTCACCGTGAGGCCCGGCATGTCCTTGTCCAGCTCGGCGCGAAGGAGCTTGCCGTACTCCTGGTAGACGCCCAGCGGGGTCCCGGTACTGAAGGTGATCGTCCCGGTCGGCGGTTCGTCGCCCAGGGGCAGCAGCCACCACAGCAACAGCCCGAACGCGACGAAGCCGGCGGCCGCGCCCTGGAGGGCCCGGCGCCTGCTGATACGGGAGAACACCTTGAGCATGCGCGCGATCCTGCCAGTCCGCGCGCGGTGCTGACCAGGGCAGGCCGGGGCTCGGGGCGGCGC
>NZ_JBXVPZ010000184.1:0-18177 GCF_057961495.1 Streptomyces sp. P5F9
GACCAGGCCGAGGGTGTACGGCATTCGGGGGCGGGTCAGGACCGCCTCCACCGGGCCCGTTTCCACGATGCGGCCCGCGTACAGGACGGCGACGCGGTCCGCCGTGCCCGCGACCACCCCCAGGTCGTGGGTGACCAGGAGCAGGGCCGCGCCGGTTTCGCGCCGGGCGGCGGCCAGGGCCTCCAACACCTGTGCCTGGACGGTGACATCGAGGGCGCTGGTGGGCTCGTCCGCGACCAGGACGTCGGGGTTGTTGGCCATCGCCATCGCGATCATCGCCCGTTGGCGCATGCCGCCGGAGAGCTGGTGGGGGTAGGCGCGTGCCGCCCACCCCGGCCTCGGCACCCCTACGAAGTCCAGCAGTTCCACCGCCCGGCGCTGCGCCGACTCCCGGCGTGGGCGCGGGTGCTGGTGGATGCGCAGCGCCTCCGCGATCTGGTCGCCGACCCGCTGCACCGGGGTGAAGGCGTGCAGCGGGTCCTGGAAGACCATCGCGATGCGGCGGCCACGGATCTTCGCCAACTCCCGTACCGGCAGGCCGAGTAGCTCCTCGCCACGCAGTCGTACCGAGCCACCCACCCGGGCACCCGGCGGTGCGAGCCCCATCAGGGCCAGCGCCGTAAGTGTCTTGCCGGTGCCCGACTCGCCCACCAGGCCCAGGACTTCACCGCGTCGGAGCGTGAGGTCGACACCGCGCACCACGGGCAGTGCCGGTCGCCGCTCGACCCCGACGGCGACCGTCAGGCCACGGACCTCCAGGACGGCGGTCAACTGGGTATCCCTGACAGGGGAGTTCGGGACGGCCGGGCCGAGTCCGTCGTCGGGTCCAGCGCGTCCCGCAGGGCGCCGCCCACCAGGTCGACCGCCAGCACGAAGGCGATCAACAAGCCCGTGGGGAAGAAGAACATCCACGGATACACCAGCGCCACATCCGTCGCGTCCGCGATCAGCGTGCCGAGGGAGACATCCGGCGGCTGGACGCCCAGGCCGAAGTACGAAAGACCGGTCTCGCTGATCACCGCCCCGCCCACGGCGATCGTCGCGTCCGTGATCAGGAACGACGCCGTGTGCGGCAGCACATGCCGCCAGATGATCCGCGGGGCGGAGACGCCCATCAGCCGTGCCACCACCACGAACTGACGCTCTTTCAGGGAGAGTGTCATGCCGCGCACCGCCCGCGCCGTGACCATCCAGCCCAGCAGCGCCAGCAGCCCGACGAGTGCGATCCAGCCCCGGTCCCGCAGCTTCGGGGCGACCACGACCAGTACGAGCAGACCGGGGAGGACGAGCATGAGGTCCACGACGAACATCAGCACCCGGTCCGTCCATCCGCCGAAGTAACCGGCGCAGGCACCCACCGCGGCCGCCAGCACGGTGGAGAACAACGCGACCAGCAACCCGATCAGCAGCGACTTCTGCAGCCCCCGCACCACCTGGGCGAACACGTCCTGCCCGATCCGGTTCGTGCCCATCCAGTGCCGCGCGTCCGGCGGCTGCCGTAGCGCCGTGTAGTCGACGTCCGTGTGCGTCCACGGGCTGACGAACGGCCCCACGAAAGCCAGCGCGAACAGCACCACCAGGACCCCGAGTCCACACAGCGCCCCCGGCCGCCGCACCATCCGCCGCAGCACCGCCCGCCCCCGGCCGACGCCCGTCACGGCTGCCGTACCCGGGGATCGAGGAGCGCGTGCACGACGTCGGCCAGTAGGCCGGCGAGCAGCACGACGGCCGCGGCGAACAGGTCGATCGCCACCACAGAGTTGACGTCGCCCTTCTGCACCGAGTCGACGAGCCAACTGCCCATGCCGGGCCAGCCGAAGATCTCCTCGGTGAACACGGCCCCGGTGAACAGGGTCAGTATCCCGAAGGAGAAGAACACCGACACCGGGACGAGCGAGATCCGCAGCCCGTGCCGCAGCAGCGCCCGCCCCGGGGTGAGTCCCTTGGCCTGGGCGGTGCGGAGATGGTCGGCTCCGAGCACGTCAAGGGTCGCGGCACGCTGGTAGCGGCTGTACGAGGCGATCGCGGGGATGGCCACACAGATCGCCGGGAGGAGCAAGTGGGCTGCCGTGTCGTGTAGTTGGGCCAGCCAGTCGCCCTCCAGCCCGGGTGTGTGCTCGCCCGTGTACAGGATGACCGTGCTGCCCGCTGCCCGGTTGACCGCCAGCGCCCCGGTCTTCAGCAGCAGCGCCAGCACGAACGTCGGCACGCACAGCACCGCGAACGAGAACACCGTCAGCGCCCGGTCGCCCAGCCCGCCGCGCCGGACCGCCGCCCACACCCCGGCCAGCACCCCGACCGCCGTACCGGCCACCGTCCCCACCAGCAGCAGCCGCACGGACACCCCGACCCGGCGGCCGAACTCGGCGTTCACGGACTCGCCGTCGATGGTCCGGCCCAGGTCGCCGTGGACGGCCCGGTCCGCCCAGTGCGCGAAGCGCTCGGGCAGCGGGGCGCGGTCGTCCATGCCCAGCCGGGCCAGCTCGCCGTCGACGACCCGGCTGGGCGGGGGCGGCTGCCGGCCCTCGAAGTAGGCGCGCGGATCGAGCGCCGTAGAGGCGAGGGCGTAGGTGAGGACGACGGAGGAGAGGAAGAGGATCGTGCAGTGGACCAGGCGCCTGAGGATCAGGGAGAGCATGGAACTCGTTCCGCTTCATGTGGGTGACACATCGTGATGTTAAGCTCCGGCTCCGCAATTCGCGTGACAGTTCGGGCAGTTGACGGTTCGTCCGCACGGGGAGGGCCGTTAGGTGCAGCGATTACGGGTCTGGTCCGCGTGGGCCCTGGCCTGCGCACTCACCCTCTTCGCGGCCGGCTGTTCCGGCTCTCCGGACCCCGACCGGCACGCGGCCCTGCCGACGTACGGCACGTACGACATCAACTCCCGGCCCACGGACGCCCTTCGCGCGGGCGGGACGCTGACCCTGCCGATCGCGCAGATGATCACGCAGTTCAACTTCGACCACGTCGACGGCGCGCTGGACGACGTGTGGACCGTCGACAGCATGACCGAGCCCCGGCTCTTCGCCCGTGACGTCAAGGGCGTCCCGCACGCGGTCCCCGAGTACCTTCTCTCCGCGTCCGTCACCGGCACCTCGCCCCAGGTCGTCACCTACCGGCTCAACCCGAAGGCCCGCTGGTCCGACGGAACGGCCCTGGGCCGGCGGGACTTCGCCGCCCAGTGGCACGCGCTCTCCGGCTCCGACCAGCGCTACCTGGTCGCCGACACCAGCGGCTACGACCGCATCGCCGACGTCAGCCAGGGCGCCGGCCCGCACGAGGTGCGCGTCACCTTCAAGCAGCCGTACGCCGACTGGCGCAGGCTGTTCACCCCGCTCTTCCCGGCCGCCGCCTATGACACCCCGCAGCGCTTCAACTCCGGGTGGCAGGGTCAACTGCCCGTCAGCGCAGGGCCGTTCAAGCTCGGCGAGGTCGACAGGACGGCGCAGACACTCACCCTCGTGCCCGACCCCCGCTGGTGGGGCACCCAGCCCCGCCTCGACCGGATCGTCTTCCGCGTCCTGGACGCCGACGCCGCCCTCCAGGCTTTCCTCAACGGTGAGGTCGACGCGGTCAACGCCGCCACCAGCGAGGCCTACGCCCAGCTGAAGAAGGCGTCCGACAGCGACATCCGCATCGGCTCCGCGTGGGACGAGGTGCACATCACCCTCGACGGCGCGGGCGGCCCGCTCGCCGACCGGACCGTGCGCAACGCGGTCCAACAGGCCGTCGACCGCACGGCGTTGGCCGGCATCGCCGCCGAGGGACTCCCGGTGAAGGTGCCGCTGCTCGGCAACCACTTCTTCATGACCAACCAGCCCGGATACACCGACAACTCGCACCCGTACGGGAGTTACGACCCCGAGGCCGCCGCACGCGCCCTGGACGCGGCGGGCTGGAAGAGCCCGGGCAGGGGCAAGACCCGGGTCAAGAACGGCCGTAGCCTCACCCTCCGCTTCGTGCTCAGCGAGGGCACCAACCGGCTCGGCGAGGATCTCGCCCAGCTCGTCCAGCACATGCTCGCCCAGGTCGGCGTCCAGGTCGTCATCCAGCAGGTGCCCGCCTCCGCCTACGCACCGCAGTACCTGGAGAAGGGCAACTTCGACCTCGCCATCTTCCGCTTCACCGGCCTCACTTACCCCAGTTCCGCCTACGCCATCTACCGCCGCCCCGAGAAGGGGCAGGCCTTCCAGAACTACGGCGGGGTCGGCTCGGCCGAGGTGGACAAGCTCCTCTCCCAGGCCGTCGGCACCCTCGACGAACGGGCCGCCGAGAAGCTCTACGACCGGGCGGACGCCGAGATCTGGAAGCTCGGCCACGACATCGAGCTGTATCAGCGGCCTCAGATCCTCGCCGTGCGCAAGGGGTTGGCGAACTACGGGGTGCCCGGACTCGGCGACGTCGACTTCAGCCGGGTGGGCTGGGAGAAGTGAGCGTGCGGAGGCCCCGTACGGACGGATCCGTACGGGGCCCACGCGGTGCGAGAGTTCAGGCACGCGTGCGGGTCAGCGCTCTCTCGTCGGCCTGCTGGCGCACCATGTCGTAGCCGAACGCGGCCGAGGCCAGCGTCACATGGTGGTGCCAGCCCCGGAAGGAACGGCCCTCGAAGTCGCCGAGCCCGAACTCCTCGTGCATCCGGCCCAGCGCCTGATCGGCGAACCTGCGCAGCTGCGCCAGCGGCACGATCTCCGCGAGCCGGCGGGCCGGGAGGTTCGTCAGCCAGTAGGCGCGCGGCCGGGGCCGGCCGTAGGGCCAGTCCGCGAGGAGCAGGCGCGGACGGGGTGCCGTGGCGGCGGCCGGGTCCGCGCGGAGCAGGACCGGGCCCGTCACGAACTCCGAGTGCCGCATGCGTTCGGTCACCGGGTCGTGCCAGGTCACCGAGGTGCGCTCACCGTGCCGGGCCGCGTGCCCGGCGAGTTCGGCGAGCGTGCCGCGCACCCCGGGGACGGTGGCCTGCCGCCGGGGCAGCAGCACCGGGGTGTGCGGCGCGGCCTGCACGAGATAGCCCAGGCCCCGCGCCTCCAGACCGCGCAGCAGCGGGTCGGGGTCGCTCTCGCAGCGCCAGTCGGCCAGCACCGGCAGCGGTTCCAGGGACCACTCGTCGAGCATCTCGTCGAGTGCCTCCAGGACGTAGCTCCAGCGTGGCCGGCAGCGTTCCTGCACCGGCACGTGGGCCTGGCCGCGCAGCCGTTCGTCGCGGTCCCAGCGGGCCGGCAGCATCAGCCGCCAGTTCACCGGGACCCCGCCGGCCTGCCCCACCAGGGAGGCGGCGAGCGCCAGTTGGCAGTTCACCGTCCGCTCCTGGGAGGCCGCGTACTGCCGGGCCACGCCCACCGACCGGTCGCCGTTCTTGGCGAAGACGACCTCGTCGATGGACCAGGCCTCGGCCCGCGAGGCCCGCACCACCTGCCGGGCGAGCCGCCCCCGTACGGGAGCGGACGCCCACGGACTCTGGTTCACGAACTGCTGGATCTGCTGCACGGCCCGCCTGCCGAGCACCTGCTCGGAGATCCGGGCGGGCGTCTTGCGCCCGGGCACGTCCAGCAGCCCGCGCACATACACCTCGCCCCAGCGCCGCTGGTCGGCACGGGTGAAGTCGCCGAACAGGTCACGGCAGTAGGCGGGGAGACCGGCGGAGGTGCCCGGCGGTGCCCCCGGGGCACGCATCGGGGGTAATGGGAGGGTGAAGGTCGCGAGGTCAGTCATGGTTGCACTCGTCACCCCCAGCCAGCAGGAAGGCGTCCGTCGCGAGCAACGCGTCCGCCACGTCCGGCAGCGCACAGCCCACGATGACGAAGTCGACGTCCAGGCCCGCCTTGGTGCGCTGGAACAGCAGCTCGTTGATGGCCGGCCGGCACATGCCCCCGACCTCGCAGAGATGGAACTCCACGCGGCGCGGGGCCGCGGCCATGACCTCGGCCAGTATGCGGCGGAACTTGCCCAGTTCGGCCGCGTCGATCACCCCGTGGCAGACGACGTGCGCGGTGCCGCCGTCGAACGTGGTACGCATCCGCAGCCGCATCGTGGCCGGCTCCAGTTCGACGCGGACCCGGACGGGTTCGTCGCCGCGCGGCAGCCGGACGGTGAGGGCCTTGCCGTCGAAGTCCTGGTGCGGCCGGTCGTCGATCCACACCCGGGTCAGCTCCACGGTGCCCGCGGGCAGCAGATCGGGCGCGACACGCAGCACCCGGTCCGGGAGGTCCTCCGGGCGGGGCTTGAAGTGCAGGGTGATCGGGTCGTTGCTGAGCAGCAGCCCGGTGTAGGTGGCCGCGAGGTAGCACAGCTCCAGGGCGTGGTAGCCGGCCATGGCGTGGCTGCCCTTGAGGCGCTCGGTGCCCAGCAGGTACGGGATGCCGCCGGCGAGCACATTGAAGTAGACGCCGCCGTCCTGGTAGTCGAGGAAGAAGGCGTTGTAGAACGCCGCCGCCTCGCGCCCCAGCCGCAGTTGCTCCGGGTCGCCGGTGGTGCCGGCCAGGATCAGATAGGCGAGGATCGCCTGCTCCTGCTGCCACCAGGCCTTGCGGTCGTGCCACACCATGCGGTGGATGCCGCTGTCCGGGTCGGGCTGCCGCTCGACCACGTCCAGCCAGCCGCCGCGCAGCCCGTCGCTGCCCACCGCCGGCATGATCTCGGCGATACGCTCGGCGGTCGTGGCGTACTCGGTCTTGTCGAACAGGGACTTGATGCGGGTCAGGTTCCAGGCGATCTTCAGGTTGTGGCCGACGACCGCCCGGTCCTGCTGCCAGCCCCAGGTCCGGTCCGGACTCCAGTCCGCGTGGAACCGCTCCTGGACGAACGGACTGTTCGGCTCGTCGGGGAACCGCTCCACGATGGTGTCCGCCGTCTCCTCCAGCAGTGCCGCGAAGTCCGCGCGGCCCGTGGCGAGATAGGCGTTGATCAGGTACGCCGGGGCGTGGTCGCCGACCGAGTTCCAGTTCTTGCGGGCCCGGTTGCGGCCCAGCGAGTCGGCGTTCGGATCCAGGGTGATCGGGTCGATGTGCGAGAAGAACCCGCCGCGCACGGGGTCGCGGAAGTACTTCTGGAACAGGGCGGACGTCCGGTCGATGTCCTCCAGGATCCGCGGGTCGCCGGTGATGCGGAACGTCTGGGTGGGGCCGGCGAGCGCGTAGATCTGCTCGTACATCGGGATCGCGTCGAAGTCGTCGCCGAACTCCGAGGCGAAGACCGGGCGATGACCCGACGAGGTGATGTCGATGCCGTGGTACCAGTAGGTGATGCCGTCGGCGACGTCGTCCACCCGCATGTGCTCGCGCAGGTACAGGGTGCCGGCCTCGGCCGCCTCCAGGAAGCGGTCCTCGCCGGTCAGCAGGTACGCCGTGGACAGGCCGTAGACGAGCCGGGAGATGGTGTCCGTCTCCTGGCGCACGTCCCCGCCGGCGAAGTCCGGCAGGTGGGTGCCGCTGAGCGTGATGTGGGTGCGGAAGTTGCGCCAGTCGTACACCCCGTCGGGGAACTGGCCGCGCAGATAGAAGTCGGCGATGGCGGTGGCCTGTTGGACCCACCAGTTCGGGTGCTCGAAGACGTACTGGCCGCGCGTCTCCTCCGGGAAGGTGATCTCCTTCGCGTCGAACCGGGAGCCGCCCTCCCACTCGTAGAGGATGCCGTACGCGAAGACGAACCGGCCCTCGGCCAGCATGTCGACGGTGTCGGCGGTGGTGTCGCGGTAGTCGTCACCGAGGTTGCGGACGATGCGGGAGACGGCGTTGGACGCCAGGTGGACGGTGAACTCCCGTTCGTCGGAGGTGCGCAGGCCGAAACGGCGGCCGGTCGGGCTGTAGTACGTGACGTAGCCCGCGAGGGTGTCGGAGTGGATGCGTCGTTGGGCGGGTGTACTCATCTCAGGTGCCCTTCTCGTCGGGCAGGGCCGCCAGCAGGACGACGCTGCGGCCCTGGGCGTGGTGGGTGGGACCGTCGACCAGCTCCTCTTCTCCGGGCGGCGGGATGTCGTCGGGGCCGGGGCGGGCCGTGTCGAGCACGCGGTGCCAGCGGTGACCGGGGATCTCGGGCAGCTCGAAGTCGAGGCCCAGGTGGTACATGTTGAGGATCAGATGCAGGTCCGGGTCACCGTCGAAACCGCCGTACGTGCAGGCCAGCACCCGGGCGTTGGGGTCCTCCCAGCCGGGTTGGTCGAGCCGGGTGCCGTGCCACGTGATGTCGGGCAGGGAGCGGGAGTTGAGGCGTTCGGAGAAGAACTGCGGTTCGCGCAGGGTGCGGTAGCGCTTGCGGAGCTGGATGACGCGCCGGGTGAAGCCGGTGGTCTCCTTCTCCTTCCTGGCCTGGTTCCAGTCGAGCCAGGAGACCGGACTGTCCTGGCAGTAGCCGTTGTTGTTGCCGCCCTGGCTGTTGCGGAACTCGTCGCCGGCCAGCAGCATCGGCACACCGCGGCTGAGCATCAGCAGGGACAGCAGGTTCTTGATCTGCCGCACCCGCAGGTACTCGACGTCGGCCTCGTCGGTGGGGCCCTCGACGCCGCAGTTCCAGCTGTAGTTCTCGTCGGCGCCGTCGGCGTTGGCCTCGCCGTTGGAGTGGTTGTGCTTGGCGTTGTAGCTGACCAGGTCGTTGAGGGTGAAGCCGTCGTGGCAGGTGATGAAGTTGATGCTGTTGGTGGGGAGTTCGCCCTGGGCCGCGAACAGGTCGGCCGAGCCGCCGAGCCGTGAGGCGACCTCGCCGACCATCCCCGCGTCACCGCGGACGAACCGCCGTACGTCGTCGCGAAATGGACCGTTCCACTGCGCCCAGCGCTTCCCCGGGAACCGGCCGACCTGGTAGAGGCCGCCGCCGTCCCACGGCTCCGCGATGATCTTCGTCTCGGCCAGCACCTGCGACAGCTCGATCGCCCACAGGGCCGGCGGCACCGCCATCTCGTAGCCGAGGGGGCCGCGGGAGAGTTCGGAGGCGAGGTCGAAGCGGAAGCCGTCGACGTGGTGCTCGGTCACCCAGTACTCAAGGCTCTCCACGATGAACTTGGTGACCATCGGATGGTTGGCGTTGACGGCGTTGCCGCACCCGGTGAAGTCCATGTAGTGCGAGCGGTCCTGCGGCCACAGGTGGTAGTACGCCTCGTTGGCCGCGCCACGGAAGCTGATCGTGGGCCCGAACTCGTTGCCCTCGCTGGTGTGGTTGAAGACCACGTCGAGGATGACCTCGATGCCCGCCTGGTGGAACGCCTTCACCATGTCGCGGAACTCGGTGATGTGCGTGGCGAGATGAGGGCTGGAGCAGTAGCCGGTGTGCGGGGCGAAGAAGCCGTAGGGGTCGTAGCCCCAGTAGTTGCGCCGCGGGGTGCCGTCGGGCCCGGTGCGCAGGACCTGGGTCTCGTCGAAGTCGAAGACCGGCAGCAACTCCACGGCGGTGACACCGAGTTCACGCAGATGCGGGATCTTGTCGATGACGGCGGAGAAGGTGCCGGGGCGTTCGGCGCCCGAGGTCGGCGACGCGGTCAGACCGCGCACGTGCATCTCGTAGACGACGGTCTCCGCCATCGGGGTGCGCAGCGGGGTGTCGCCCTCCCAGTCGTAGTCGTCGAGGTCGACCACCAGACTGCGCATGCAGCTCTCGACGTTGTCGCCGGGACCGATCGCGTGGGTGCGCTCCCAGCGGCCGTTGATGTTGGCGCGCGCGTACGGGTCGATCAGCACCTTGCGGTGGTCGAACCGGGTGCCCAGCTCGCCGTTGTCGCGCGGTCCGTCGATGCGGAACGCGTAGACCTGGCCGGCGCCGATCCCGCTGACGTGGCAGTGCCAGAAGTGGAAGCTGCGGTGCCGGTCGGGCAGCAGGGTGATGGTGCGGTACGGCCGCGGGCTGTCGCAGTGCTCGAAGAGCAACAGGTCGACCCGCGTGGCGTGTTCGGAGAAGAGCGAGAAGTTGACACCGTCGGCGTCGACGGTGGGGCCCAGCGGCTGTGGCCGGCCGGGGGTGACGTCGGAGGGACGGCCGCCGGGGGATCCGGTGGCCTCGTCGGGGCGTAAGGTCATCTGTTCTGTCATGGCATCGGTCGCAGAGTCCGTCGGGGTGTCGTACACATCGGTGGCCACCTCAGGTGAGTGCGGCCCGGGCCGCGGTCGGGGCGTCGGCGCGCAGGCCGGCGAAGAGTTCCTGCCAGGGCACGGGAGTGGCGCCCGGTCCCGTCTCGCTGCGCATCTCGAAGGTCACGCCGCGGGCCTCGGGGGAGTACAGCGCCTGCACGCAGGCGTCGGCGACGAGCGGGCGGGCCACCCGGCCGTCCCCCAAGTCGCCCTGTTCCAGGTGCAGATGACCGTGGTCGGGTTCGTCGGTCAGCCAGCCAGGCCGGATCACGGTGTACGGCAGCCCGGAGGAGCGGACCGCGTTCTCGCCGGCCAGCCGCCAGTCCAGCATCCGGCCGTAGGCGTTCATGGGGTGGTCGCGCCGGGTCACATGGCGCTGGCTGACCAGCACGACGTGCGGGGCCGCGGCGGTGGAGCGCAGGGCGTCGAGGACATGGCGGACCCCGGTGTGCAGGGTGGTCTCGGGGCTGTCGGGGCCGGCGTCGTCGGTGCCCGGCTCCACGATGTAGACGACCGCGGAGCAGCCGTGCAGCGGCGTGCGGACGGAGTCGGGGGAGCGCACGTCGGCCGCGAAGAACTGGGCCTGCGGCGGCGTGTGGCGGCGGGCGCGCTGGGTGCTGCGGCCGATGACGCGGACGCTCTCGCTCCGGGCGAGCAGTTGACGGGCGACGAGCCGGCCTGTGCGGCCGGTTCCTCCTATGACGGCGATCGGGCTGTCCATCGAGATCTCCACGGGGCTGCGGAAGAGCCGGAAAGGGCGGGGGAGTTGGGGGCGCTCAGATCCAGTGCAGGATGTCGTCGGAGCTGGTCAGATGGGTGCCGGTGGGCAGCCCGGTGACGGCGGGCACCCGCAGCCGCGGATAGACGCTCACCCCGGACAGCCGGGTGCCGGGCCGCAGGTCGGCGGCCTCGCCGATCGCGGAGTGGACGAGCCGGACCGGGTTGTCCCGCTCGGAGTGCACCCGCGCCATCGGCCCGACGTACGAGTCCGTGATGCGGGCGTACGGCCCGACGACAGCGCTGTCGCCGATCGCCGTCCGGCTGAGCCGGGCGCCCTCGTCCACGTCGACGCCGTCACCGATGTCGCTGAACCGCAGCTTCACGCCCGGCCCGATCTCGGCGTTGCGCCCGATGCGCACGGCGGGGCCGATGACCACACTGCCCTCGGAGATCTTCTGGGCGAGGGTGGTGCCGGTGACGCTGTCCTTGGTGCGCAGGCTGGACTCGTGGATCCAGTACGGCGGGTCGGTGCTCGTCGGTTCGCCCATGGCCCGGGTCATCCACCGGTAGCGGCCGCCGAGCACGTCGCCGAGGGTGGCGAGGTAGTCGGCGATGCTGCCGAGGTCGCCGAGCCGGTCGATGGGCGCGGCGGCGACCGGCAGTCCGCGCCCGACCAGCCAGGGCAGCAGGTCGCCGCCCCAGTCGAGGCGCTGCTGGGCGAGCCGGATCATCTCGGGGTTGCGCGCCGCCAGCCGCAGCCGGCCGCAGTCGACCAGGTACATCCCGGCGTTGGTGGGCAGGGTGCGGGCGGAGGACGGCAACGATGTCTCGGGGAAGATCCGGTGGACGCGGTCCAGGGTGGGCTTCTCCACGAACCCCGAGACCAGTCCGTCCGGGGAGGTCTGCATCACGCCGTACTTGCCGGCGATCTCCTCGGGGGTTCGGCCGACCGAGGCGACGGTCACGACGGCGTCGGCGGCGTCGTGCGCGTCGTTCAGCCTGTTCAGGTCGAACTCGAAGACGGAGTCCACCGGCAGCACCAGCGCACGGCCCGTCAGGTCCCACTGTTCGAGGTTGTGCAGGGTGGCGGCGCCCGATCCGACGTTGTACCGGTCGAGGCGGGCACGGGAGTAGTGGATCTCCACGCCGAACCGTTCGCCGTGGCCGAGCACGAGCTTGATCTGGCTGTGGTTCTCGGCGCCCTGGGCGATCACGTAGAAGCGGCGGATGCCCTGGTCGCGGCAGGCCTCGACGAGCCATTCGACGACGGAGCGGCCGACGAACGGGATGAGGGCCTTGCTGCGGATGTAGTCGGCCGAGGCGAGGGTGAGCGGCTTGGCGCGTTCGCCCCTGCCTCCCGCCAGGATGATTCCTAACGTCTCGTCCCCCATGACAGTCCTGCCTCCTCGGCTGACAAATCAACGCTCTTCAGTCAACTCGCGCTGTCATGTAGAGTCAAGTAAAAAGTAAAACAAGGTAGTTGGGGCGAGCGTGAAGAAGCCCCGATCGATGTCCCGACCAGGGCTGATGGTGCTTTACAGGAATGTTGGATCGGCTTCGGGAATCAGATGACTCTCAGCCGGACCAGCGCGCCGAGCGTCAACGCGCCAGGAATGATGGGGATCCAGACGGTGATGATCCGGTAGGCCAGCACCACCGCCGTGGCCACCGCGACCGGGCCGCCCGCCGCGACCAGCGCGACGATGAGAGCGGCCTCGACGGAGCCGATGCCGCCGGGCGTCGGTATCAGCGCCACGGCGACCGTCGCCGCGAGGTAGGCGACGACCATGGACGCGGGCGGCACGGGCAGCCCCAACGCCAGCCCCACCGCGACGAGTCCGGCCGCCTGGAGCGAGGGGAAGGCGAGGACACCGTCCCACAGGGCGAGCGCACGGGACGGCCGGGTGTGCACCGACCTGGCCTCGCCCAGCGCGGAGCGCACGAAGGTGAGAACGGCGGTGCGGAGCCTGCGGGCGAGCAGCAGCACCAGCACCGCGGCGCACGCCACCAGGCCGATGCCGAGCAGCAGCGGACCGACCGCCCCGTGCGGGAGCAGCGAGCCGATCTCCAGCGCGTCCGGGAAGGCGACCAGCAGCGCCAGCAGCAGGCCCACGCGGGCGACCGATTCGGCCAGCAGATACAGCGCCACGGCGGCCGAGGAGCGGGCCAGCGGCACCCCGCACACGGCCATGAACCGCAGGTTGACCGCGCTCGCGCCGAGCCCCGTCGGCAGCAGGTGGTTGGCCGCGCCCGCGGCGAACTGGGTGGCCAGCAACCGGCGTACGGGCAGCCGCTCGACGAGCGCGCCCTGCCGTCCGGCGGACGCGGCGACCCAGGTACCGCAGGTCGCGGCGGCCGCGGCCAGCAGCCACGGCCAGTCGGCATCCTTGAGGTGACCGAAGCCCTCGACGAGCACCGGCCAATGGCGCACGGCGATCCACAGCACGAGCGCGAGCGGGACCAGCATCAGGATCTGCCGGACGGGGAGACGCTTGAGACCTTGGGCGTTTCGGACGACCATCACATCCCGAGAGGGTCCCCATGCCACGTCAACTGCGGGTTGCCGCAGCGGGGACACTTCCTTACACGCGCCCCTACACGAGCCCTCGCGCCACTCCTCGCCCGGAGATCCGGCGAATTCGTTGACCTCAACGACGCTTGAGGTCCTACGGTCTCTCCCATGAGCATGGAGAGCACGGCCTGGACCCAACTGCACAGTGTCATGACCGCCGAACAGGAGCGCCGCCCGTTCGCCCGCGCCACGCTGCGCCGCATCGCGGAGTTCGCGCGCCCGCACCGCCGCCCGATCGCCCGCTTCGTCCTGCTCGGGGTGGTGACCGCGCTGCTCGCCGTCGCGACCCCCGTCCTGGCCGGACATGTCGTCGACGCGATCGTGTCGGGCGGCGACGACGGGACCGTCGTACGCCTCGCCCTGCTCATCGCCCTGATCGCGGTCGCCGAGGCGGCCCTCGGGATTCTCGGCCGGCGGCTCTCCGCCGCGCTCGGGGAGGGGCTCATCCTCGACCTGCGGACGGCTGTGTTCGATCATGTGCAGCGCATGCCCGTCGCCTTCTTCACCCGCACCCGTACGGGAGCACTCGTCTCCCGGCTCAACAACGACGTCATCGGCGCACAGCGCGCGTTCAGCAACACCCTGTCCGGAGTGGTGAGCAACTTCGTCACCCTGCTGCTCACGCTGGTCGTCATGCTCACCCTGTCCTGGCAGATCACCCTGCTCGCGCTCGTGCTGCTCCCGGTGTTCGTGATCCCGGCCCGCCGGATGGGCAGCCGGATGGCCCGCATGCAGCGCGAGGCCGCCACGCTCAACGCCGCGATGAGCACCCGCATGACCGAGCGCTTCTCCGCGCCCGGCGCCACCCTCGTCAAACTCTTCGGCCGCCCCGACGAGGAGTCCGTGGAGTTCGCGGACCGCGCGAGCCAGGTCCGCGACATCGGCGTCCGCACGGCCACCGCCCAGTCGGTGTTCATCACCTCCCTGACCCTCGTCTCCGCCCTGGCCCTCGCCCTCGTCTACGGCCTCGGCGGCTGGTTCGCCCTGCACGGCACCCTGGAGCCCGGCGCGGTCGTCTCCCTCGCCCTCCTCCTGACCCGCCTCTACGCCCCGCTCACCGCCCTCGCCGGAGCCCGCGTCGAGGTGATGAGCGCCCTCGTCAGCTTCGAGCGCGTCTTCGAGGTCCTCGACCTCAAGCCCCTCATCGAGGACAAGCCCGACGCCCGTGCGATCCCCGAGGGCCCGGTCGCGGTCGAGTTCGACGAGGTCCGCTTCGCCTACCCGTCCGCCGACAAGGTCTCCCTCGCCTCACTCGAAGAGGTCGCCTCCCTCGACACCCGCGGCGGCGCCGAGGTCCTGCACGGCATCTCCTTCCGCGCCGAACCCGGCCAGACCATCGCCCTCGTCGGCTCCTCCGGCGCCGGCAAGTCCACCGTCGCCCAGCTCCTGCCCCGGCTCTACGACGTCGACGAAGGCGCCGTACGCGTCGGAGGCGTCGACGTCCGCGACCTCACCGCCGCCTCCCTGAGGGCCACCCTCGGCATGGTCACCCAGGACGGCCACCTCTTCCACGACTCGGTCCGCGCCAACCTCCTGCTGGCCCAACCTGCCGCCACCGAGGACGAGTTGTGGGACGCGCTGCGCCGCTCCCGCCTCGACGATCTCGTACGGTCGCTGCCCGACGGCCTGGACACGGTCGTCGGCGAACGCGGCTACCGGCTCTCCGGCGGCGAGCGCCAACGCCTCACCATCGCCCGGCTGTTGCTCGCCGGCCAGCGCGTCGTCATCCTCGACGAGGCCACCGCCCACCTGGACAACACCTCGGAAGCCGCCGTCCAGGAGGCGCTCGCCGAGGCGCTGCAGGGCCGCACGGCCGTGGTGATCGCCCACCGGCTGTCCACCGTGCGCTCCGCCGACCAGATCCTCGTCGTCGAGGCGGGCCGGATCGTGGAACGCGGCACGCACGACCAACTCCTCGCCACCGGTGGGCGGTACGCCGAGCTGTACCGCACGCAGTTCGAGAAGCAGCCGGAGATCGGACCGGTCCAGGAAGCGGTGGTGTAAGGGCCCGACGGCCGTCAGGGCTCGCGGTGTTCGTGCGCCGCCTTCTCCAACTCCTCGGCCTCCGCCTCGGCCACGCGGATCTCGGCCGCCACGTCGATCGAGCGGCTCAGCCACCAGTACAGCAACCCGGCGACCGGCAGACCGACGAACAGGGAGAGGTCGGCGCCGTCCATGGCGTGCGCGATCGGGCCGACGTAGAGGGTGCCGACGGAGAAGAACGGCACCATGACGCCGAAGCCCACGAGGTAGGAGATGATGCCGTGCCAGCCCCAACGGCCGTAGATGCCATGGGGGTTGAAGATCTCGGCGATCGCGTAGTGGCCGCGGCGCACCACGTAGTAGTCCATCAGGTTGACCGCGGTCCACGGGATGAACAGATAGAGCACCAGCAGCAGGAAATTGTTGAAGTTCGTCAGGAAGTCGGCGGTCGCGGCCATGGCGCCGACCAGGGAGAGCACCGCGGTCAGGCCGATCGTCAACGCCCTTACGCCCACGGTCGGGTGGACCCTCTTGAAGGAGTCGATCGCGCTGATCAGGGTCAGTGAGCCGCCGTACATGTTCAGCGCGGTCACCGAGACCAGGCCCAGGGTGGCGAAGAGGAGCACGATCGCGCCGAAGCCGCTGAACACCTTGTCGCCGGCCGCGTTGATCGAGCGGATCGTGTCGAAGTCCTTGCCCGCCCAGGCGGCGAGCAGCGCGCCGAGCGTCATCAGCCAGACCCCGCCGAGCGCCGAGCCGAAGTAGGTCCAGTAGAAGGTCTTGCGGACGGTCACGTCCGGCGGGAGGTAGCGCGAGTAGTCCGAGACGTAGATCGCCCAGCTGATCTGGTAGCCCGCGACCACACCGAACTGCGCGAGGAACGGCGTCCAGGAGAAGCCGCCCAGATCGAAGGAACCGGCCGGGTAGTGCAGGGTCGCCAGCACACCCACGGTGAAGATCCCGAAGACGACCAGGAAGGTGTACGTCAGGAACTGCTCCGCCTTGTGGATGACGTCGTAGCCCACCAGCGCGATCACGAAGCCGACCACGGTGACCACGGCCACCCACATCTTGGTGCCGCCGTGCACCGTGGTGTGCAGGGCCTCACCGGCGAGGATCGTGTTGAAGACGTTGAAGCCCGCGTACTGCACATACGCGAACAGCCACACCAACAGGGCGCCCACGTAACCGAACTGGGGCCGCGACTGGATCATCTGCGGCAGCCCCAGCTGCGGGCCCTGGGCCGAGTGGAACGCCATGAAGAAGGTGCCGAGCAGGGTGCCCGCGACGATCGCGATGAGCGACCAGATGAGGTTGCCGCCCTCGGTGATGCTGATCAGGCCCACGGCGAGGGTGGCGATCTGCGCGTTCGACATGAACCACAGGGGGCCCAGATGCCACAGCTTGCCGTGGCGCTCGTTCAGGGGGACATAGTCGATGGAACGTATCTCCAGCCCGGACACCCGGGGCTCTGATGTGGTGGTCACGGCGTCTCCAGGGTGCTGATCCGGCCTGTGTGGCCACATTCATCCCCCGCACGGGAACCGGCAACCGCAACCGAAACTGTGAACCACGGTCTTTACCTGGTCCATACGAGAAGCGCGTCCGGCCGCCTGCCTGGTACATCCCGGAGACCCGGTGATCACCATCCGTTACGCTCGGGTGTGGACTCCGCCGACCTCACGGCCTGACCATCGCACCAGGAGGAAGCCCATGAGCGAGATCGAGATCCGCGACGACCGGGCGGCGGGCCGCCTGGAGGCGATCGCCGACGGTGGAGTCGTAGGGCACATCGAGTACTTCGTCCTCGAATCCCCCGCGCGCGCTCTCGTCCCGGTCCACACGCTCGTGGAACCGGCCCACGAGGGAAAGGGCATCGCGGGTTCCCTGGCCCGCGAGCTGTACGGCATCGCGGCCCGCGAGGGCATCGTCGTCGCCCCGCTGTGCCCGTACGTCGTCAAGTGGGCGGAACGGCATCCGGACGAGGCACCGGCCGCAGACCAGAAGCTGCTGCGGGCGGCGATGGAGTGGCTCCGGGCGCATCCCGGTCGCTTCTAGAACCGACGTCCCCGCCCGGTGAGGGCACCGAAGAAAGGCCCCGCCCGTGCTCGCCCTCCTGCACACCTCGCCCGCGCACATCCCGGTCTTCGACGCCCTGCGCGACGAGGACCACCAGGGCCTGGAACTACGGCACTTCGTCGACGAGGAGCTGTTGGCGCGGGCCCGGCGCGAGGGGCCGGAAGCGGTGGCCGGGGCGGTGCGTGACGTACTGGACGCGGCCGTCGCCGAAGGAGCCCGGGCGGTGCTGTGCACCTGCTCGACCATCGGCGCGGTCGCGGAGACCGCCGGTGCGCGGATCGGCGTACCGGTACTGCGCGGTGACCGCCCGATGGCGGCGGCCGCGGTGGCCGCCGGTCCACGTGTCGTCGTGGCGGCGACGCTGGAGAGCACCCTGAGGCCGACCGTGGCGCTGGTCGAGGAGGAGGGGCGGCGTTTCGGCCACCCTGGGGGACTTCTCGAAGTCCGCACGCTGCTCGTCGAAGGCGCCTGGGCCCGTTTCCAGGCCGGCGACAGCGAGGGCTGTGCCCGGCTGGTCGCGGACGCCGTGGACGCGGTCACCGACGCCGACGCGATCGTCCTCGCGCAGGGTTCCATGGCACCGGCCCAGCACCTGACGACCACGGCGATCCCGGTGCTGTCCAGCCCCCGCCCGGGGCTGGCCGCCGGTGCCCGGGCGGCTCGCCCCGGCTGAGCCCAGCCGGGTGAGTGGCGGCGCGGGTGACGGGTAGGCGGGGGAAGTAGTCCAGAGCCGACGTAGCCACTGGCTGGAGGACACGATGACCGACCCGTACCCCG
>NZ_JBXVPZ010000185.1:0-18147 GCF_057961495.1 Streptomyces sp. P5F9
GCCGAGGCCGGTGACCGCGACCACCCGGCCACCGACCCCCTGCCGCTCGCCGAGGTCGAGACCCATCAACTCGCCCGCCGCGTACGGCCGATGGTGACCACGGAGAAGTTCGAGGACAAGGTCGCGGTCACCGGCCTCGGCATGTCCGAGATCGGCCGCCGACTCCTGGTCCCACCGGTGTCCCTGACCGTCCAGGCCTGCGAACGCGCCATCGCCGACGCCGGCCTCACCGTCGACGACATCGACGGGCTCGCCACCTACCCGGGCGCCGGTGCCGCATACGGCGGCTTCGGCGAAGGAGGCGTGACCGCCCTGGAGTCCGCACTCGGCCTGGAACCGACCTGGTACAACGGCGGCAGCGAGACCTTCGGCCCCTGCGGCTCACTCATCTCCGCGATGCTCGCCGTCGCCGGCGGCCTGGCCCGCCATGTGCTGTGCTTCCGCACGGTCTGGGAGGCGTCGTACGGCGACCTCGTGCGCCGCGGCCGGATCGCCCAGGCCCCGCCGCGCCAACTGGACGGCTGGATGAAGCCGTTCGGAGCCATCTCGGCCGCCCACACCCTCGCGCAGAACGCCCAACGCCACTTCCACCGCTACGGCACCACCCGCGAAACCCTCGGTTGGATCGCCCTCAACCAGCGGGCCAACGCGGCACTCAACCCCACCGCGATCTACCGCGACCCGATGACGATGGACGACTACCTGGGCGCCCGCCCGATCACCACCCCGTTCGGCCTCTACGACTGTGACGTCCCCTGCGACGGAGCGGTCGCCGTGATCGTGTCGGCGGTGGACGCGGCCAGGGACCTCGCCCAACCACCCATATTCGTCGAGGCAGTCGGCACCCAGATCCTGGAACGGCTCGAATGGGACCAGAGCACGCTCACCCACGAACCCCAAGTCCTCGGCCAGTCCGCCCACCTGTGGTCACGGACCGCGCTGCGCCCCCAAGACGTCGACGTGGCCGAGCTGTACGACGGCTTCACCTTCAACTGTCTCTCCTGGCTGGAGGGGTTGGGGTTCTGCGGCATCGGCGAGGCCAAGGACTTCCTGGACGGAGGCAAGAACATCGCACGGGACGGCGTACTGCCCCTGAACACCCACGGCGGACAGCTCTCCCACGGCCGCACCCACGGCATGGGACTCGTCCACGAGGCGATCACCCAACTGCGCGGCACGGCCGGACCACGCCAGATACCGGACGCGCGGGTCGCGGTGGCGAGCAGCGGCGGACTCACCCCGAGCGGCGTCATCCTCTTCCGGGCGGACGGATGAACTCCCGTACCAGGGAGGTCGTTTCGCGCGTCGTCGACATCGACGGCATCCCCATGTCCGGGCTGCTGTGCGAGGTCCGCAACCCGCGCGCGGTCGTCGTCGCCCTGCACGGGGGAGCGGTGACGTCGGGCTACTTCGACTACCCGGACCAGCCCCGGCTGTCCCTCCTGCGCACCGCGGCGGCTCTCGACTTCACCGTAGTCGCCATCGACCGTCCCGGATACGGCAGTTCGGCTCCGCACAGCGAGACCATGACGTCCCCCGCACGACGCGTCGACCTTGCCTACGGAGCGGTGGACCGGCTGCTCGCCTCGCGTCCACGCGGAGCGGGACTGTTCCTCTGGGCGCACTCGATCGGCTGCGCTCTGGGCGTGCACATGGCCGGCGACGAACGCCGGAACGACCTTCTCGGCCTGGAGATCGCCGGTACCGGACGCCACCACGCGCCCGGCGCCGTCGACATCCTCGACTTCAGGCGGCGCGACCCGGCCGTACCGAGACGGTCCGGACCCGGCCTGCGCGACCTGCTGTGGGAGCCGTCGCGCCTGTACCCGGACGAGGTCATCGGCGCGCCCCGGATCCAGTCACCCGGGCCGCCGTACGAGGCGACCGTCGCCCGCCGCTGGCCACGGGAGTTCGCCGAAGCCGCTGCCCGGGTACGGATTCCCGTCCACTACACGCTCGGTGACCACGAACGCGTGTGGAGCCCCGGGCCCGAGGCCATGGCCGACATCGCGAGCCTGTTCACCGACTCCCCGCGGGTCGTCACCGACGAACAGGCCGACAGCGGCCACAACTTGAGCATCGGGCACACCGCGACCGGATACCACCTGAAGATCCTCTCGTTCGTCGAGGAGTGCGTTCTCGGATACGAGAACGGCGGATACGACAACGACGGGGTCGACCGTCTGCCGAGGAGGGCCGGATGAGTGACGCCGACGTCGCGGTACTGCTGCTCGTACGCGTGACCGTAGGGCTGATCATGATCATGCACGGGCTCAACCACTGGCGCGGCGGCGGCCGCATCGAGGGCACCGCACGCTGGTTCACCGGACTCGGCCTGAGACAGGGCGTGTTGCAGGCGTGGATGAGCGTGCTCACCGAGGTCGGCGCGGGCATCCTGCTCGTCCTCGGCCTGCTCACCCCGCTGGCCTGCGCCGCCGTGATCTCCGTGATGCTGGTGGCGGGGCTGCTCGCCCACCGGCCCAACGGGTTCTTCGTCTTCAAGGACGGCTACGAGTACGTCCTCACGCTCGCCGTCGTCGCCCTGGCCCTCGCGGTACTGGGCCCCGGCCGCTGGTCCCTCGACCACGCGGCCGGCATCGACCTGACCGGCTGGACCGGCGGCGGCATCGGGCTGGGCGCGGCTGTCGTGGCGACCGGGGGACTGCTGGGCACGTTCTGGCGACCGGAGCCGAAGGCTGACGCGGAGCCCGAAGCCGATGCCGACGCCGAGTCCGACGCCGAGTCCACAGCGGACGCCGAGCCTCAGAGGCCCGGCGCGGAGCCGGAGTCCGAGAACACCCCCGATTCGGTCGAGCAGGAGGCCCGCTGATGCGCGTCGGATTCATCGGGCTGGGCAGCCAGGGCGCTCCCATGGCGCGCCGGATCGTCGAGGCGGGCTTCGCCACGACACTCTGGGCGCGCCGCCCGGCAACGCTCGCCGCGTTCGCGGACACGGCGGCGCAGCGGGCCACGTCCCCCGTCGAACTGGCTGCCGCCAGCGACCTGGTGTGCGTCTGTGTCGTCGACGACGCCGACGTCGAACAGGTCGTCACGGGCGAACAAGGCGTGCTGAGAGGACTGCGCCGGGGCGGGGTGATCGCCGTACACAGCACGGTCCACCCCGACACGTGCCGACGGCTCGCCGAGCGCGCCAAGGTGCACGGCGTCTCCGTGGTCGACGCACCCTTCAGCGGTGGCGGAAAGGCGGCGGCCGAGGGCCGGCTGCTGGTGATGGCCGGCGGCGAGTCCGGCACGGTCGCCTACTGCCGCAAGGTGTTCGAGACGTTCGGCGATCCGGTCGTCCACATGGGCACGCTCGGCTCCGGACAGATCGCCAAACTCCTCAACAACCTTTTGTTCACCGCCAACTTGGCGACCGCGGCCGACACACTGGCCCTGGCACCGGAGTTCGGCATCGACCGAGGTGCCCTGGCCGAAGTCGTCCTGCACGGCAGCGGATCGAGCTTCGCGCTCGACCGCGTGAAGGCCGCCGGCGGGACGCTCGACCGTCTCGCTGAGCGCGCCGGACCGCTGCTCCGTAAGGACGTGAGGCTGCTGGCCGACCTCGCCGACGCGGCGGGCGCCGCGACGGGCACCGTGCTGACGGCGGCCGACGCGGCCCTCGACCACATGGGCCAGGGACGTCTGACGGCACCCACAACTCCCTCTCCATGAAAGGGAAAACGACCTTCTCGCCACCGGAGAACATTGATATCGTCGCTCGTCGTCAGACTGGTGACGGAAGGGAACCGTGCACACCGTGAAGGACTTCGAGGCGATCGACTTCTTCCAGGACGACGAGGTCGTCGCGGACCCCTATCCCTACTTGGCGGCCCTGCGCGGGAAGTGCCCGGTGCAACGCGAGAGCCACCACGACGTGACGATGGTGACCGGGTACGACGAGGCGATACAGGTCCTCAACGACTCCGACACCTTCTCGTCCTGCATCTCGGTGACGGGCCCCTTCCCCGGGTTCCCGGTCCCGCTCGTCGGCGACGACGTGAGCGCGCTGATCGAGCGGTACCGCGACCAGCTCCCGATGAGCGACCAGCTGCCGACGCTCGACGCGCCCATGCACACGGACCACCGCGGACTGTTGATGCGGCTGATCACCCCGCGCCGCCTCAAGGAGAACGAGGCGTCGATGTGGCACCTCGCCGACGCCCAGCTGGACGCGTATCTCGCCGCCGGCGAGGGCGACTTCATCAGCGGGTTCGCCGGTCCCTTCACCCTGAGGGTCATCGCCGATCTGCTCGGTGTGCCCGACGAGGACCGCAACACGTTCGTGGAGGGTCTTGAGCACCAGCCGCGGGGCGGCATCGGGAGCACGGACGGCGAGGTGGCGCACTCGCCCCTGGAGTACCTGTACGGGCAGTTCTCGGCCTATGTCGAGGAGCGCCGCCGCGAACCCCGCGAGGACGTGATCACGGGTCTCGCCACCGCGAAGTTCGCCGACGGCTCGCCCCCCGACGTCGCCGACGTGGCCCGTGTCGCCACCAACCTCTTCGCGGCCGGTCAGGAGACCACCGTCCGGCTGCTGAGCAACGCGCTCAAGCTGATCGCCGAAGACCCCGATCTGCAGCGGCTGTTGCGCACCGAGCGCGACCGCATCCCGAACTTCATCGAGGAGACGCTGCGCACCGAGAGCCCCATCAAGGGCGACTTCCGGCTGTCCCGCGTCCCGTCCTCGGTCGGCGGCGTCGACATCCCCGCCGGCACCACCCTCATGGTCGTCAACGGCGCCGCGAACCGCGACCCGCGCCACTTCGAGGACCCGGAGACCTTCGACCCGGCCCGCGCCAACGCCCGTCACCACCTCGCCTTCGGCCGCGGCCCCCACACCTGCCCGGGCGCCCCGCTGGCCCGCGCCGAGGCCCGGGTGGGCATCGAGCGCATGCTCGACCGTACGACGGACATCAGGATCTCGGAGAGCGTGCACGGCCCTGCCGACGCGCGGAACTTCCGTTACCTGCCGACGTACATCCTGCGCGGACTCACCCATCTCAACCTGGAGTTCACGCTCGTCGAGGAGTCCGAGGAGCCGGCCCGATGAAAGCCGTCGTCGACACGGACCGTTGCCGGGGTCACGGGATCTGCTGGTCGATCTGCCCCGAGGTGTTCGACCTGACCGACGACGGGTACGCCGAGGTGCTGACCCCCGAGGTCCCCGCCGAGTACGAGGAACAGGTCCGCACCGCCATCGGCAGCTGCCCCGAGCGGGCGATCACAGTGAGCTGAGGAGAACCGGATGCCGGTGCGTCGATGGCCCAGGGCGGCGCGTCCGTCCTCGCGGTCGACGGCAGTCCGCAGCTCCTCGAAGGCGAGTGGCACGGCGACCGGACCGTCGTTCTCGAATGTGAGAGCGTCGAAGCGGCGCGTGCGTGGTACGAGTCGGAGGCGTACGAGCGGGCGAAGCCCCTGCGGCAGGCCGCGGCCGACACGAACGCCGTGATCACCG
The DNA here is from genome assembly GCF_057961495.1 of Streptomyces sp. P5F9. Taxonomy (NCBI): domain Bacteria; kingdom Bacillati; phylum Actinomycetota; class Actinomycetes; order Kitasatosporales; family Streptomycetaceae; genus Streptomyces; species Streptomyces sp. P5F9. The sequence goes on from NZ_JBXVPZ010000185.1 coordinate 5,459, forward strand.
CAGGCTTCGAGCCGCCGTCCCGGGGCGCGTGAGAACGAACGAAGCCTGACCCCGGAAGGGCAATGCCATGGCCGGAAGGGTCGCCCGATCGCGACGGCAACCGTAATGTCACCTGGGTGTTGCCGTGGTGGAAGGGGTGCTCAATGACGACGGCCCGACACGAGGAGATTCTTGTCGCCGCGCTGGGGGTGTTCGCCGAGCGGGGCTACAAGAAGGCATCCATCGACGCCGTGGCCGAGCGCGCCGGCCTGACCCGACAGGGCGTACTGCACTACTTCCCCAGCAAGAAGCGGCTTCTCCTCGCCCTCGTCCAGCTCCGCGAGGACCTCGCCCGCGAGCACCTGGCCGCCCTGCACACGGACACCGGCAAGGATCTGCCCGGGCTGCTCGCCGAGGTCATCACCTACGACCACAAGAATCCCGGTCTCGCCCAGATACACAGCGTTCTCGTGGCCGAGGGCGTCACCGGCAGCGACGAGGCACAGCGGTTCTGCCACGACTACTACCGGTCGATCCAGGACCACACCGTCGAGCACCTCACCGCGCTCTACGGTGATCGCGTGCCCAGCGGCCTGACCCCCCGAGCCGCCGCCACCGCCGTGGTGGCGATGCTCGAAGGGGTCCAGCAGCAGTGGATGCTCGACGAGGAGCAGACCGACTACCCCGAGATCATCCGCGATGTCATGGGCGTGCTGCTCGGGCCCGCGCCTGTATGAAATCGGCCATCGCCGTCACGCTCTCGGGATGCAGACTCACCGCGTCCGGCCGTACCCGCAGGTCCACCGTGACGCCGGAGTGGGCCGCGCGGGCCGCGAACGACAGGGAGTCGTCCAGCAGCGGATCGGTACCGGCGACCAGGAGCTGGATCGGCGGCAGCCCGTGCAGGTTGGCGTGCAGCGGGCTCAGCAGCGGGTTGGTCCGGTCGGCGCCGCCCGCGAACCGGGCCGCGTGCAGCCGGAGTTCGTCGATGTCGAAGCCCGGATCGGCGGCCGCGTTGAACAGCAGACTCGGCGCGTCCAACGTCAGATCGAGCAGCGCCGACATCAGCACCGCACACTCCGGCTCCGGCGCCCCCATGTCCCGCAGCCGCACCAGCAAGGAGGCCGCGAGGCCGGCCCCCAACCGCTCACCGGCCAGCGCGACCGGCCCACGGGCCTGACACGAGCTGTATACGGCGTGCACGTCGTCCAGCGCCCCCGGGAACGACGACCGGTACCGCGGGCACACCACAACTGCCCCTGTCCGCAGGGCGAGTCGCTCGGCCAGGTCCACCGCCGGCTCCGGCGAACCCGACAACTGCCGGTCCCCGTGCAGATACAGGACGACGAGATCGCTCGCGTCCGGCGGCCGTACGATCGGCCCCACCGGGCTCGACTCGACCCGCACCCGCCCGTCACCGGCCGCCGCACGGTCCGTGTCCGCCCTTACGTCGGCCAGGTCGGTGGCCGCTCCGGTCGCCCCAACTCGTGTGTCACCCACGGGACATCACCCTCTCCGCTGCCTGCCAGTGCTCGTCGGACACCCAGAGGCGGGCGAAGGCGCGGGCCGCCTCCTCCTCCGGGACGGCTCCGCTCATCACGCGTTTGATCTCCCGCGCCGGATTGGTCGCGAGGGATCTGGCGAGGGTGCGCCAACCCTCGGCGAACTCGGCGCGCGGCAGCACCAGTTCGAGCAGTCCCACGCGTTGGGCCTCGGCCGCGTCGAGGACCGTCCCGGCGCCGGCGAGCATCAACGCCCGTCCCTTGCCGACGAGTTGGGCCAGGCGTTCGGCACCGCCCCACGCGGGCATGATGGCCAGGGCCACCTGGTTGAAGCCGATCCTGATGTCGTCGGCGGCGACTCGGATGTCGGCGGCCACCGCGACCTCGGCGCCGCCGCCGAACGCGTGCCCGTTCAACGCGGCGATCACCGGTCCGGGGAAGGCCGCGATGCGATCGCAGATCCCCCTCATCCGCAGGGCCATGGCCATCGCGTCCTCCTCGGTCCGGATCGCGCTCAGCTGTTTCAGGTCCCCGCCGGAGACGAACGCCCGGTCGCCGGCGCCCGTGACGACCAGGGCCTTGGCGCCCGCGGCCGCGTCGAGCGCCTTGTCCAGTTCGTCCATCGTGGTCGGGGCGATGGCGTTGCGGGCGTGCGGCCGGTCGATGGTGACGACCGCCAGGCCCTCGTCGAGTTCGAGATCCACGTCCATGGCCTCAGTCCTCGTATTCGACAGTGACGTGCGGTGTGGCCGGCTCGCCCTGGCAGGTCAGGACCCAGCCCTCGGCGATCTCGTCCTCGTCGAGCGCGTTGTTGACGCGCATCTTGGCCTCGCCCGCGGTGACGTGGGCGATGCAGGTGGCGCAGTTGCCCGCCTCGCAGGAGAACGGCGGAGCCAGACCGGCCCGACGCGCGCTCTCCAGAAACGTCTCGCCGGAGCGCTGCGCGAGCGTGTGCCGCTTGCCGGAGAGCACGAGCGTGAGGGTGCCGTCCTGTCCGGTGGGCTCCTCGGGTTCCTGCCCGGGGTTCTCCTGGAGCGGGCCCTCGGCGGCGGTCTGCGCGAACCGCTCGACGAAGATCCGCTCCGGGGCGACTCCGTGGGCGAGAAGCGCGTTCTCCACCAGCTCCATGAAGGGCGCGGGCCCGCAGAGGTAGAAATCCGCGTTCGGGTCGTCGCCCGCGAACTCCCGTACCTGGTCCGCGGTGACGAACCCCTGCCGGTCGTCGAGGTGGTGCCGGACCTCGAACCGGTCCGGGTACCGCGCGGTCAACTCGCCCAGCGCGGCGGCGAAGATGACGGAGTCGGCGTCTCGGTCGGCGGCCAGCACCCGCACCGGGCGCCCGGTGCCGGCCAGCGCCGACTTGGCGAGCGACAGGACCGGCGTGATCCCGCTGCCCCCGCAGAACGCCACGACCGGTGCGGCCAACTCCCGCGCGCCGCCCGCCTCGTCGCCCTCCCGCAGACAGAACACCCCTGCCGGCAGCGTGGTTTCGACGACATCGCCGGGTGCGAGATGGTCGTGCATCCAGTTGGACACCAGACCCCCCGGAACCCGCTTCACCGTCGTCATCAACTCGGTGTCCGTCTCCGGCGAACTGGACATGGAGTAACTGCGCAGCGTGCCACAGGCCTTGATCGTCACGAACTGGCCCGCCCGGTAGGGGAAGGGCGCGTCGAGTACGTACGTCCGTGTGTCGGGCGTCTCCTGGATGATCCGTGTGATCCGCGCCGGGTGGAACCCGTGGTCTCGTCCCATGTATGGAATTTACCTTCTCGCTCTGAGAGAGTGCAATTCTCAATGACGAGAGGAAGTTCCTGTCGTGCGAACGATCCCCGCTGAACTCGTCAACCGCTATGAGGCGGAGGGCTGGTGGACCAGTGAGACGATCGGTGACCTGCTGACGCGGGGACTGACGGCCGCCCCGGGGGCCGTGTTCCGTGTGCACTCGGCGGTGCGCCCCTGGGAAGGGACGTTCGGCGAGGTCGAGTCGACCGCCCGCCGACTGGCTGCGGGACTGCGCGAGCGGGGCATCGGCCCCGGTGACGTGGTGGCCCTCCAACTGCCCAACTGGATGGAGGCGGCGGCGGTCTTCTGGGCATCGGCCTTCCTCGGCGCGGTCGTGGTCCCGATCGTCCACTTCTACGGCCGCAAGGAAGTCGGCTACATCCTGGACACCGTCCAGCCCAAGGTCTTCGTCACCGCCGAACGGTTCGGGCATCTCCACTACGACCCCGAGCTGAGCGCGAAGATCCCCGTGGTGGGCGTCGTGGGGCGGGACTTCGACGAGCTGCTCGCCGACGAACCTCTCGTCGGCGTCGTACCGACGGACCCGTCAGGACCCGCGCTGATCGCCTTCACCTCGGGAACGACGCGAGACCCCAAGGGAGTTGTGCACAGCCACCGCACCCTGGGCTTCGAGACCCGCCAACTGGCCGGCCGCTACCCGCCCGACCGGGGCGACCAGCTGACTTCCGCACCCGTCGGCCACTTCATCGGCATGGTGAACGCCTTCCTGATCCCCGTCCTCGACGGCAGCCCGGTGAACCTCGCCGACACCTGGGACCCGGGCCTCGCCCTGGAGTTGATGGCCCGCGACGGCCTCACCGTCGGGGGCGGCGCCGCCTACTACATGACGAGCCTCCTCGACCACCCCGACTTCACGCCCGGCCACCTCACGTGCATGAAATACGCGGGCCTCGGCGGCGCGGCCGTACCGAACGCGGTGACCAGGCGCCTCGCCGACCTCGGCATCACGGTCTTCCGGGCCTACGGCAGCACCGAGCACCCCTCGATCACCGCCTCGGCCCACACCGCGCCCGAGGACAAGCGGCTCCACACCGACGGGGAGGCGCTGGCCGGAGTGGAGATCCGGCTGGCCGAGGACGGCGAGATCCTCAGCCGCGGCCCGGACCTGTGCCTCGGCTACACCGACCCGGTCCTCACCGAGCGGGCCTTCGACTCTGACGGGTGGTACCGCACCGGCGACATCGGTGAGTTCGACGAGGACGGCTACCTGACCATCACCGACCGCAAGGCGGACATCATCATCCGCGGCGGCGAGAACATCGGCGCGCTGGAGGTGGAGGAGGTTCTCCTCGCCCTGCCGGCCGTCGCCGAGGCCGCGGTCGTGGCCGCCCCGGACGCCCGCCTCGGAGAGCACGCGGCAGCCGTCGTACGGCTGCGGCCCGGCCACCCCGAACCCACCCTCGACGGCCTGCGCGCCCACTTCGCCGCGGCGGGCCTGGCCCGGCAGAAGTGGCCGGAGGAACTGCACGTCGTCGAGGACTTCCCGCGGACCGCCAGCGGCAAGGTCCAGAAGTTCGTTCTCCGCAAGGACATTGCCGCCCATCAAGAGTGAGAATATGATTCTCGCAATCTGCGAAGGAGGATCTCATGCCATCGCGCGTGCCGCCGTATCCACTGTTCGACGCGGACAACCACCTGTACGAGACGGAGGATGCGCTCACCCGGTACCTGCCCAAGCAGTACGCGAGCGCCATCCAGTACGTGCAGGTGAAGGGCCGTACGAAGATCGCCATCCGCGGTCAGATCAGCGACTACATCCCCAACCCCACCTTCGAGGTCGTCGCCCGGCCCGGCGCGTGGGAGGACTACTTCCGCGAGGGGAACCCGGAGGGCAAGTCCCACCGGGAGCTGTTCGGCGAACCGATGCGGTCGATCCCCGCGTTCCGCGAGCCCGGGCCGCGCCTGGCGCTCATGGACGACCTGGGCATCCAGCAGACCCTGATGTTCCCGACCCTCGCCAGCTTGGTCGAGGAACGGATGCGGGACGACCCGGAGTTGATCCATGTCGTCGTGCACGCCCTCAACCAGTGGCTGCACGAGACCTGGCAGTTCAATTACAAGAACCGCATTTTCACCACCCCGGTGATCAGCCTGCCGATCCTGGACAAGGCGATCGCCGAGCTGGAGTGGTGCCTTGAGCGCGGAGCGCGGGCGATTCTGATCCGGCCCGCCCCGGTCCCCGGATACGGCGGATCGCGCTCCTTCGCACTGCCGGAGTTCGACCCGTTCTGGAAGCGGGTCGAGGAGGCGGGCGTGCTCGTCGCCATGCACTCCTCCGACAGCGGCTACTCGCGCTACTCCAGCGACTGGGAGGGCAAGAGCCAGGAGATGACGCCGTTCCAGGCGCAGGTCTTCCGGATGATGTCCGAGTGGCGCCCGGTCACCGACGCGGTCGCGTCCTGGGTCTGCCACGGAGCCCTGTTCCGCTTCCCGGAACTGAAGGTCTCGGTCATCGAGAACGGCTCTTCCTGGCTGCTGCCGCTGCTCGACCAGCTGGGCAGCACCTACAAGAAGCAGCCGAAGGGCTTCCTGGGCGACCCGGTCGAGGAGGTCAGGAAGCGGATCCACATCAGCCCGTTCTGGGAGGAGGACATGGCCGCCCTCTCCGAGGTCGTCGGAGTCGAGCGCGTCCTGTTCGGGTCCGACTACCCGCACCCCGAGGGGCTGGCCGACCCGGTCTCCTACATCGACGCGCTCCAGGGCATGAAGGAGGCCGACCAGGCCAAGATCATGGGCGGCAACCTCGCCCGGTTGATCGGCGTATGACCTGGGAGAGCATCCCGCAGATGGTGCTGAGCGCGGCCGACCGCTTCGGCGACGCCGAAGCCGTGGTGGACGGCCCGCTCCGCCTCACGTTCACCGAGCTGGTCGAGCGGGTGCGTGTGGCTGCGGGTGCGTTCGCGTCGGCCGGGGTGGAGCAGGGCGACCGGGTCGCGATCTGGGCGCCCAACTCCGCCGAGTGGATCGTCGCCGCCTTCGGTCTCATGACCGCGGGCGGTGTGGTGGTGCCCGTCAACACACGGTTCAAGGCGGACGAGGCGCACGACATCATCGTCCGCAGCGGTGCGAAGGCCGTTCTCGTCCAGGAGGGCTTCCTCGGCCTGGACTTCAAGGCGCCGCCCGGGGTGCCGGTCATCGACCTCAAGTCCGGCTTCCTGGGCAGCGGTTCACCCTTCGAGCGGAAGGTGTCCGGCGACCAGGTCAGCGACATCGTCTTCACCTCGGGCACCACCGGCCGGCCCAAGGGCGTCCTGATGACCCACGCCCAGACTCTCCGGCTGTACGCGGAGTGGTGCGATCTGGCCGGGGTCAAGGAGGGCGACCGCTATCTGATCGTCAACCCGTTCTTCCACATCTTCGGCTTCAAGGCGGGCATGGTCGCCTCGCTCATCCGCGGCATGACCATGCTGCCCGTGCCCGTCTTCGACGTGGACACGGTCCTCGACCTGGTCGAGCGCGAGAAGGTTACGGTCCTGCCCGGCCCGCCCACGCTCTACCACTCACTGCTCATCGACCGCGGCACAAGAGACCTGTCCTCACTGCGCGTCGCGGTGACCGGCGCCGCCGACATCCCCGTCGAACTGATCCGCCGCGTGATGACCGAACTGCCCTTCACCTCGATCATGACCGGCTACGGCCTGACCGAGGCGGGCACCGCCACCGCCACCCGCCCCGGCGACTCCTTCGAGGACATCGCCACCACCGTCGGCACCCCCTGCGACGGCGTCGAGGTCCAAGTCGCCGACGACGGCGAGGTGTTGGTCCGCGGCTACAGCGTGATGCGCGGCTACTTCAACGACCCCGACGCCACCGCCGAAGCCATCGACCAGGACGGTTGGCTGCACACCGGAGACCTCGGCACGCTCGACGAGCGCGGCTACCTGAGGATCGTCGGACGCAAGAAGGACATGTTCATCGTCGGCGGCTTCAACGCCTACCCGGCCGAGATCGAGGGCTTCCTGATGGAACACCCGGCCGTCGCCCAGGCCGCCGTGATCGGCGTCCCCGACGGCCGGATGGGACAGGTCGGCAAGGCCTTCGTCGTCCTCCGACAGCCGCTGACCGCCGACGAGTTGATCGAGTGGAGCCGGCTCCGCATGGCCGGGTTCAAGGTGCCCCGGGCCGTGGAGTTCCGCACGGAACTGCCGCTGAACGCCACCGGAAAAGTGATGAAGGACCTCCTGCGATGACCCCTCCCACACCGCCCCAGGACGACGACCTCGTCCGGACCGCGTCCGGCCTGCCCCTCAAACCGGTCTACGGCCCCGACGACGTCGACACCCCGCCGCCCGCGCCGGGCAACTTCCCCTTCACGCGCGGCAATTACGCCACCGGCTACCGGGGACGGCTGTGGACGCTGCGCCAGTACTCCGGCTTCGGCACCGCCGAATCCTCCAACCTCCGCTACCACTACCTCCTCCGACAGGGCGGCACCGGACTCTCCGTGGCGCTCGACCTGCCCACCCAGTGCGGCTACGACTCCGACGACCCCGAAGTGGCCGAGGAAGTGGGCCGGGTGGGCGTCGCCGTCGACACGCTCGCCGACGCCGAGGTCCTCTTCGAAGGCATCCCCCTCGACAAGATCAGCACCAGCTTCACCATCAACGGAACGGCCGCGATCCTGCTCGCCTTCTACGTCGCCGCCGCCGAACGGGCGGGCGTACCACGGGCGAAACTCACCGGGACGATCCAGAACGACATCCTCAAGGAGTACGCGTCCAGGGGCACTTGGATCTGGCCCGCCGAACCGTCGCTGCGGCTCATCGCCGACACCATCGAGTTCTGCGCGGCCGAAGTACCGCGCTTCAACGCCATCTCGGTCGCCGGCTCGCACTTCCGCGACGCGGGCGCCAACGCCGTGCAGGAGATGGCGTTCACGCTCGCGGACGGGGTCACCTACTGCGACACGGTGCTGGCCCGCGGCCGTATGACGATCGATCAGTTCGCCCCGCAGGTCTCCTTCTTCTTCTACACGCACGGTGACTTCTTCGAGGAGATCGCCAAGTACCGTGCCGGACGCAGGCGTTGGGCGACCATCGTGCGCGAGCGGTACGGGGCGGACAGCGACAAGGCGGCCATGTTCCGCTTCGGGTGCGTCGCCGGAGGCGCCTCCCTCTACGCACCCCAGGCGCAGAACAACACCGTCCGCGTGGCCTACGAGGCACTCGCCTCGGTCCTCGGCGGGGTGCAGTCGATGTTCACTGCCGCCTGGGACGAACCGTTCGCGCTGCCGAGCGAGGAGTCGGCGACGCTCGCGCTGCGCACACAGCAGATTCTCGCTCATGAGACGGGCGTTGCCAGGGTCGCGGACCCGCTCGGCGGCTCGTACTTCGTCGAGGCGCTCACCGACGCCACCGAGGCCCGCATCGTCGAGATCATGGACGACCTGGAGCGCTACGGCGGCATGGTCCGCGCCATCGAGGACGGCTATCTGCAGACCCTCATCGCCGACGAGGCCTACCAGTTGCACCGCGAGGTCGAGGCCGGCACCCGGCCGGTCGTGGGCGTCAACCGCTTCGTCTCCGAGGAACCCCCGCCCGACCTCGCCACGTACGAACTGGACGCCGAAGGCCGCGACCGCCAGCTGAAACGGCTCGCCGACGTCAAGGCCACCCGCGACGCCGCCGTCGTACGGCAACGCCTCGCCGAACTGACCCGCGCCGCGGAAGGTACCGAGAACCTCATGCCCATCCTGATCGACTGCGCCAACGCCTACTGCACAGTCGGCGAGATGGTGGCCGCGCTCAAGGCGGTCTGGGGCGAGTTTCAGCAGCCGGTGGTGTTCTGATGAACTCCCGTGTACTGGTCGCCAAACCGGGGCTCGACGGACACGACCGCGGAGCCAAGATCGTCGCGCGGACACTGCGTGACGCGGGCTTCGAGGTGATCTTCACCGGGATCCGGCAGCGCGTCGACGACATCGTGGCCGTCGCCGTCCAGGAGGACGTGGCCGTCGTCGGTCTCAGCATTCTCTCCGGCGCACATCTCGCTCTCACCACCCGCGTGATCGAGGCGCTGCGCGCCACGGGCGCCGAGGACATCGCCGTCGTGGTGGGCGGCACCATCCCGCCCGCCGACGTACCGAAACTGCTTTCGGCCGGAGCCGCCGCGGTCTTCCCCACGGGCACGCCCCTCGATGCCCTTGTCACGGAGATGCGCGCCCTGACCTCAGTCACCTCGCCATGACCCGGCAGCAACCCGAAAACCTGGAGGCAGCGTGCGCATCGGAGTGATGATCGGGCCCGAGCGCGGGGATTCAGTCCGCAAGGTCACACGCATGATCGACGACGTGACATGGGCCGAGAAGGCCGGCTTCGACACCGTGTGGGTGCCGCAGATCCCGACCGACTTCGACGCGCTCACCGCCATCGCGCTGATGGGCGCGCGCACCGAGCGCATCGAACTCGGCACCGCTGTCGTCCCGTTGCAGACCCAGCACCCCATCGCCCTTGCCCGGCAGGCGATTTCGGCCCAGGCCGCGGCAGGCGGACGGCTCGCCCTGGGCCTCGGACCGTCCCACCACTGGATCATCCGGGACATGCTGGGACTGCCGTACGAGAAACCGGCCGCCTTCACCCGCGACTACCTGGACGTCCTGGACGCAGCGTTCAGGGGAACGGACATGGTCGATGTCGAGAACGACACTTTCACCGTCCACAATCCGCTCACCCTCGCCCCCGTCTCCCCGCTGCCGGTCCTGATCGCGGCCCTCGGCCCGGTCATGCTGCGCCTCGCCGGGGAACGGGCCGACGGGACCGTGCTGTGGATGGCCGACGAACGCGCCGTCGCCGAACACGTCGTCCCCCGCATCACCAAGGCCGCCGAGAGCGCCGGACGCCCGGCACCGCGGATCGTCGCGGGCATCCCGGTCTGCCTGTGCAGCACCGACCGCGTCGACGAGGCCCGCGAGCGCGCCAACCGCATCCTCGGCGAGGCCGAGATCTCGCCCAACTACCAACGGGTCCTTGAGTACGGCGACGCCCGCGACGTCGGCGACCTCTGCGCGGCGGGTGACGAGAACGCCATTGCCGCCCGCTTCAAGCGGTTCGCGGACGCCGGGGTCACCGATCTCTCCGTACGGCTGCTGCCCATCGGCGACAACCGCGACGAGCTGGTCGCCTCCAAGTACCGCACCCGCGACATGCTCGCCGCCCTCGCAGCGGACCTGCAATGATCACCGGACCGCTCGACGGCATCCGCATCCTGGAGGTCGGCCACATGCTGGCCGGCCCCTACGCCACGATGATGCTCGCCGATCTCGGCGCCGAGGTCACCAAGATCGAACCGCCCGGCGGGGACATCTCCCGCCAGGTGAGCGACGCCTACTTCGCCAGCCTCAACCGCGGCAAACGCAGCATCCGCCTCGACCTCACGACCGACGAAGGACAGGCCCGGCTCGGTGAACTCGTCGCCGACGCCCACGCGTTGCTCGTCAACCTCAAACCGTCGGCGATCCACCGGCTGGGCCTGACGTACGACGTGCTGCGCAAGTGGAACGACCGGATCGTGTGCGTCGCGCTCACCGGATACGGCCTGGAGGCGGGCGACGAGCCCGCCTTCGACTACGTGGTCCAGGCGGCCACGGGAGTCGCCGCCCTCACCGGCGACCCGGACGCGCCACCGACTCTGCCCGGCTACTCCTCGGCCGACAACTCCTCCGGCCTGACAGCCGCGTTGGGGCTTCTCGCCCAGATCGTCTCCGGGCACGGCGGCCAAGTGGAGGTGTCGCTGAGGGATGTGATGCTCTCTCAGCTCAACTACCGCGCCTCCGCCTACCTCAACGAGGGCGTGGAGCCGCGCCGACTGCCGCTCGGCGCGCACTCCTACTACGTTCCGGCCCAGCTCTTTCCCACCGCCGAGGGCTACTTGGCCCTCTTCATCACCCACGACGGCTTCTGGAAGGCCTTCGCCGCCGAGGCCGGCGTCCAGGGATTCCCCACCATGGCCGAACGCGCGGAGCGGCGGGAAGAGGTGCTTGCCGCCGTGACGGATGCCCTGACGCGCGATACCGCCGCGGCCTGGGAGGCGCGGCTGCGTCCGCTCGGGGTGCCGGCCACCGCCGTACGCACGTTGCCGCAGGCGCTGGCGGCGACGCCGGAGGCCGTGGTGACGGCCGGGGACTTCCGGCTGGTGCGCAGTTCCGTGCGGGTCGAGGGGTACGAGCCGCACTACGGGCCGCCGCCCCGCCTGGGTGAGCATGACGTTTCCGGGGTGGTGGGGGAGCCGTGAGGGCGGAGGACCAGTTCCATCTCGGGCTTGTCGTCGAGGACTTCGAGGGGACACTGGCCGAGTTCTCGGCCGCGTTCGGGTACGAGTGGTGCGCCGAGATCGGCGGGGCGGTTCCGCTGACGCTGCCGACCGGAAACGCCGTTCTCGACATCAGCTGCGCCTACTCCCGGACGCAGCCCCGACTGGAGATCGTCCGGCGTATCCCGGGAACACTGTGGGAACCGGTGGCAGGCGGGGGTGTGCACCACGTCGGCTACTGGTCCGACGACGTCGCCGCGGACGCGGCCGAACTCACCCGGCAGGGCTTCGTGACCGAGGCGAGCCGGTCCGGCTCCGGCGGTGCGCCCTTCGCCTTCCTGCGCGGCCCGAGCGGTCTGCTCGTGGAACTGGTGGACCGGGTGGCGCGGCCGGGGCTGGAGAAGTTCTGGGGGCACGGAGGAGGGGACGCATGACGAGCGTAGGCATCGCGACCGGCGCGGGGCGCGGCATGGGACTGGCCTGCGCGCGGCGGCTCACCGAACTGGTGGACACGCTGCTGCTGGTGGACCGGGACGGGTCGGCCGTGACCGCCGCGGCGAAGGAACTGGCCGCCGCGGACGGGGAGATCGAGGTCGAACCCTTCGTCCTCGACATCACCGACCCGGCCGGACTGTCCCGACTGGCCGCCCGTGTCGCCGAGTTGGGCCCCCTCAGGGCCGTCTCCCACGCCGCCGGGATCTCGCCCACCATGGCCGACTGGCGGCGCATCTTCGAGGTCGACCTCGTCGGCACCGCACGCCTGGCCGAGGTACTGCGCCCGCTCGCCACCGAGGGGACCGCGCTGGTGTGCTTCGCGTCGATGGCCCCGCTCCTCGGCAACCTGGAGGCCGATCCCGCCGTAGCGGCGATCCTCGACGATCCGCTCCGGGACGACGTTCTCGACCGGCTGCGCGAGGCCCTCGGGCCCGCCGTGGAGAACACCGGTCTCGCGTACGCGTGGGCCAAGCACGGGGTGCACCGGTTCGTACGGCGGGAGGCGGTGCGGCTCGGGCCGTACGGCGCCCGGGTGTGTTCCGTCTCGCCGGGCGTCATCGACACCCCTCAGGGACAGCGGGAGGCCTCGGCCCAGCCCGCCATGGCCGCTCTGGTGGAGCAGACGCCGCTCGGGCGGGTGGGCCGAGGCCTCCCGCTGTC
>NZ_JBXVPZ010000186.1:0-18011 GCF_057961495.1 Streptomyces sp. P5F9
CCTACGCCCTCTTCCTCCTCCCCGGCGCCCTCGCCGCCCTCGCCGTGATCGTCGTCCCCTTCCTGATGAACACGGCCGTGAGCTTCACGAGTTGGCAGGGCGTCGGCGACCCCAAGTGGACCGGGCTCGCCAACTACCGTGACCTGCTGGACGATTCGGAGTTCTGGGCGTCTTTCCGCCACAGCCTGTTCATGGTCGTGGCGATGGCGGCCGTACCGACGATCGTCGGACTCGTCCTGGCCGCCGCCCTGTTCGACTACATAGCCAAGCACTTCGGCACCCGCATCGCCGCGGTCCTCCGCGCCTGCTTCTACCTCCCCCAGGTGCTCCCGATCGCGGTCGCCGGCATCGTCTGGAGCTGGATCCTCGCCCCCGACAACGGCTCCCTCAACGCCCTGCTGAAAGCAGTCGGGTTGGGCTCCTGGCAGCAGGACTGGCTCGGCGACCCCGACATCGCGCTCTACAGCGTCATGGGCGTCATGGTCTGGGTCCAACTCGGCTTCCCACTCGTGGTGTTCATGGCCGGCCTGCAACGCGTCGACCCCCAGCTCTACGAGGCCGCCGAGCTGGACGGCGCCGGGTGGTGGCGCCGCTTCTGGCACATCACGCTGCCGCAGATCCGCCCGGAGATCTACGTCGTCCTCACCTGGTGCACGATCGCCGCGCTCAAGGTGTTCGGCGCGGTGTACGTCCTCACGAAGGGCGGCCCGGGCGGCGCGACCGACGTCCCCTCCTACTTCTCCTTCACCACGTTCTTCGAGAAGACCCAGGTCGGCTACGGAGCCGCGATATCAACGGTGTTGACGGTGATCATCCTGGTGCTCTCCCTCGCCTTCCTGAAACTCCAGACCCGCGCGGAGGAAGGTGACCGCGCATGACGACCGCCCTGCGCCGCTACCCCGTACTGATCGCCCTGTGCATCGCGGCCCTCTTCATGGTCGTCCCGTTCCTGATCGTCGCCGTCAACGCCGTGAAGTCACCGGCCGAGTACTCCGAACACGGCCCGCTCAGCCTCCCCAAGGGCCTCTACCTGGACGGCCTCAAGGACTTCTGGCAGCGCGTCGACTACGGCCAGAAACTCTTCAACTCGGCCCTGATCAGCGGCTCGGTGGCCCTCCTGGCCGCCGCCCTCTCCGTCCTCAACGCGTACGCGATCGGCATCGGCCGCATCAAGGGCCGCACGTGGGTCCTGGCCTTCTTCGTCCTCGCCAACATGCTGCCGCAGGAGGCACTGGTCTACCCGATCTACTACCTGAGCAAGCAAGTCGGCCTCTACGACACGAGGTTGAGCGTCATCATCGTCTTCACGGTGATCCAGGCGGCGTTCGGCACGTATCTCCTCTCCTCCGTGCTCGGCCAGTTCCCCCGCGAGATCCTCGAAGCGGCCCGGATCGACGGCGCCAACAAGTGGCAGGTGCTGTGGCTGATCGTGGTCCCCGTCAGCCGCCCCACCATCGGAGTCCTCCTGGTCTTCTTCTTCATCTGGACCTGGAACGAGTTCCTGCTCCCCCTGGTCATGCTGATCTCCAACGACAACCAGACCGTGTCGGTGGCCCTCGGCGTCCTCCAGGGCCAGCGCCTGATGGACGCCACGATGACCAACGCGGCCGCCCTGCTGGGTGTGTTGCCCGCCATCGTCTTCTTCCTCGTCTTCCAGCGGACCCTCACGCGCGGCATCGCCGTGGGCGCCGTCAAGTAGTAAGGGGACCCCCACATGAAGTTCACCGACGGCTACTGGCTGCTGCGCGAGGGAGTCACCGCCGCCCACCCAGTCGAGGTCCTCGATGTCACGGCCCCGGAAGGCTCGTTGGAGATCCACGCCCCGACCATGCCGATCCGCCACCGCGGCGACCTGCTGAAGGGACCGGTCGTGACGATCAGCGCCCACGCCCCGATGCCCGACGTCATCGGCGTCACCTTCACCCACTTCGAGGGCGAACAGCCACGCGGCCCCCAATTCGACGTGCACACCGAAGAGTTCGCGATCCACACGTCCTACGACGACGAGCACGCGACCCTCACCTCCGGCGCGCTCTCGGTCAAGGTCGCCCGCACCGGCCCCTGGCACGTCGACTTCCTCGCCCACGGCCGCACCCTCACCAGCAGCGGCCCCAAGGGCATGGGCATCATGCGCGACGCGACCGGCGCCCACTACCTGCGCGAGCAGCTCGGGCTCCAAGTAGGCACGTCCGTCTACGGACTTGGCGAGCGCTTCGGGCCGCTCGTCAAGAACGGCCAGGTCGTCGACATGTGGAACGCCGACGGCGGCACGGCCACCGAGCAGGCCTACAAGAACATCCCGTTCTATCTGACCGACGCGGGCTACGGCGTCTTCGTCGACCACCCCGGAAAGGTCTCCTTCGAGGTCGGTTCGGAGGCGGTCTCCCGGGTCCAGTTCAGCGTGGAGAGCCAGCAGTTGACGTACTACGTCATCTACGGCCCGACCCCCAAGGACATCCTCCGCAAGTACTCCGCCCTCACCGGCCGCCCGGCGCTCCCGCCCGCCTGGTCGTTCGGGCTGTGGCTGTCGACGTCCTTCACGACCTCGTACGACGAGGAGACGGTGACGTCGTTCATCGAGGGCATGCGGGAGCGCGAACTCCCGCTCTCCGTCTTCCACTTCGACTGTTTCTGGATGCGCGAGTTCAACTGGTGCGACTTCCAGTGGGACCCGAGGGTCTTCCCCGACCCGGAGGGCATGCTCACCCGGCTCAAGTCCAAAGGCCTGCGCATCTCCGTCTGGATCAACCCGTACATCGCCCAGCGCTCCCCACTCTTCGCCGAGGGCAAGGCACTCGGTCATCTCCTCCGCCGGCCGGACGGCAGCGTCTGGCAGTGGGACCTGTGGCAACCCGGCATGGCCCTGGTCGACTTCACGAGCCCGGCCGCCCGCGACTGGTACGCCGGAAAGC
The DNA here is from genome assembly GCF_057961495.1 of Streptomyces sp. P5F9. Taxonomy (NCBI): domain Bacteria; kingdom Bacillati; phylum Actinomycetota; class Actinomycetes; order Kitasatosporales; family Streptomycetaceae; genus Streptomyces; species Streptomyces sp. P5F9. The sequence goes on from NZ_JBXVPZ010000186.1 coordinate 2,913, forward strand.
TGGAGGCGCTCCTCGCGCAGGGCGTCGACTGCTTCAAGACCGACTTCGGCGAGCGCGTCCCCGTCGACGTCGCCTACGCCGACGGCGCGGACCCCGAACGGATGCACAACTACTACACCTACCTCTACAACCGCACCGTCTTCGACGTCCTGCGCAAACACCGGGGCGAGGGCGAGGCGGTCGTCTTCGCCCGCTCGGCGACAACCGGCAGCCAGAAGTACCCGGTTCACTGGGGCGGCGACTGCGAGGCGACGTACGAGTCGATGGCCGAGTCGCTGCGCGGCGGCCTCTCCCTGGGCCTCTCCGGCTTCGGCTACTGGAGCCACGACATCGGCGGCTTCGAGGGCACCCCGACCCCCGCCCTCTTCAAACGCTGGCTGGCCTTCGGCCTGTTGTCCTCCCACAGCCGGCTGCACGGCAGCTCGTCGTACCGCGTCCCGTGGCTCTTCGACGAGGAATCCGTCGACGTACTACGGCAGTTCACCCGCCTGAAGCTGAGCCTCATGCCGTACCTCTACGAGACGGCGCGCACCGCCTCCGCCGAGGGTGTGCCGATGATGCGGGCGATGGTCCTCGAATTCCCGGACGACCCCGGGTGCGCGCATCTGGAACGGCAGTACATGCTCGGCCCGGACCTCCTGGTCGCGCCGGTGTTCAGCGACGACGGCGACGTCTCGTACTACGTCCCCGAGGGCACCTGGACCCACTACCTCACCGGCCGCACGGTCACCGGACCGCGCTGGGTACGCGAGAAGCACGGCTTCGACAGCGTGCCCCTGCTGGTCCGGCCCGGCGCGGTGATCCCGGTCGGCGCGGTGACCGACCGGCCCGACTACGACCACGCCGACGGTGTAACTCTGCGGGCGTACGCCTTGGAGCGGGGCGCACAGGTGACGGTGCCGGTCGGCGAGGTGACCTTCACCGTCGTACGGGAGGGGGACACGCTCCGGGCGTCCTGCAACGATCCGTCCATCTCCTGGGCGCTGGCCGCCGGGTCGCGGTCGAAGTCGGGCAGCGGGTTCCTGACCCTGGAGCTGGGCTGATGGTGAAGATCACGGACGTGGCCCGGCACGCCGGCGTCTCCCCCAGCACCGTGTCCTACGCGCTGAGCGGCAAGCGCCCGATCTCCGAGGAGACCCGGCAGCGCGTCGAGGCGTCCATCCGCGAGCTGGGCTACCGCCCGCACGCCGGCGCCCGCGCCCTGGCCAGCAGCCGGTCCAACGTCCTCGCGCTGGTGATCCCCTTACGGACCGGCATCCACGTCCCGGTCGTCATGCAGTTCGCGGTGTCCGTGGTGACCACCGCCCGCCGCCACGACCACGACGTCCTGCTGCTCACCCAGGAGGAGGGCGAGGAGGGACTGCGGCGGGTCGCGGACACGGCACTCGTCGACGCGATGATCGTGATGGACGTCCAACTCGACGACCCCCGGCTGCCGTTGCTCCGTTCCCTGGACCGGCCGTCGGTGATGATCGGCTTCCCCGCCGAGGCGGACGGGCTGACCTGTATCGACCTCGACTTCAAGGCGGCCGGCGAGCTGTGCGTGGAACGGCTCGCGGGGCTCGGGCACCGGGTCGTCGCCCTCGTCGGGTCACCGCCGGAGGTGTACGTCCGCGGAACCGCCTTCGCCCAGCGGGTGGTTCGGGGCTTCACGGCCGCCGCCGACCGCAACAGGCTCGCCTCGTCCGTCCACCCGTGCGAGGCGGCACCGGGCGCCGCAGCCGCCGTAGCGGAACAACTGCTGCGTGAGCAGCCCGCGTTGACTGGAGTAGTCGTCCACAACGAGCCTCTCCTCGAACCTCTCATCGACGCCTTCGAGCAGCTCGGGCTGCGCGTCCCCGGCGATCTGTCGATCACCGCGATCTGCCCCGACGAACTCGCCGAGTCCGTACGGGTCCCGGTCACGTCGGTCGCCCTGCCGACCGCTGAACTCGGCTCCGGGGCGGTCGAGTTGCTGATGAGGAAGCTGGGCGGCAAGACCGTGCCCGACGCGACGCTCCTGTCCCCCCGGCTGACGGAACGCGCGAGCACGGCACCGCGCAACGCGCCCTGAGGCGCCGCCGAGATCCGTAACGCCCGCATGCAAGGCCCTACTTGAAGGAGCCGCGACATGATGAAAGGCAAGAGAAGAAGACAAGGCGCGAGAAGAAGACACAGAACCACCCTCGTCGTGGCGTTCGCCCTGATTACCGGCCTGGGAGCGACGGTCCCGGCGACCGCCGACACGCCGTACCCCTTCCGCGACCCGACTCTCCCGGTGAGCAAGCGCGTTGACGACCTCCTGGGGCGCCTGACCCTCGACGAGAAGATCTCCCTGCTCCACCAGTACGAGCCCGCGATCCCACGCCTCGGCATCCAGTCCTTCCGCACCGGCACCGAGGCCCTGCACGGCGTCGCCTGGCTCGGCAAGGCCACCGTCTTCCCGCAGGCCATCGGGCTCGCCTCGACCTGGGACCCGGCGCTGATGGAGCAGGTCGGCTCGGCGGTCGGCGACGAGGCCCGCGGCTTCCAGCAACAGCGCCCGGACGGCTGGGGGTTGAACCTCTGGGCGCCGGTGGTGAACCTCCTCCGCGACCCGCGCTGGGGCCGCAACGAGGAGGGCTACAGCGAGGACCCCGAACTCACCGGCGCCCTCTCGACGGCCTACGGCGAGGGCCTGACCGGCGGCGACCCGGACCACCTCAAGACGGCCCCCACCCTGAAGCACTACCTCGCGTACAACAACGAGGTAGACCGCGCCACCACGTCCTCGGATCTCCGCCCCCGGGTGGAGAAGGAGTACGACGAGGCCGCCTTCAAACCGGCGATCGAGGCGGACGCGGCCACGGGCGTGATGACGTCGTACAACCTGGTCAACGGCCGCCCCAGCACGGTGAATCCGGACCTGAACGACGTCGTGCGGAAGTGGACCGACCAGAGCCTGCTGAACGTCACCGACGCCTTCGCCCCCGGCAATCTCGTCACCCCACAGCAGTACTACCCCAGCATCACGGAGGGCGACGCGGCAGCGTTGAAGGCCGGCATAGACAGCTTCACTGACAACAACGCCGATCCCGGCCCGACGACGACGGCCGTCAACTCAGCTCTCCAACAAGGCCTGTTGAAGACCTCGGACATCGACACGACCGTCTCCCACATCCTCTCCGTCCGCGTCCGACTCGGTGAGTTCGACCCGGGCGGCGGCAAGTACGGCGCGATCGACGCGTCGGTCATCAACAGCCCGGCGCACCAGCAGTTGGCACGCAAGGCAGCGGCAGAGGGGACAGTGCTGCTGAAGAACAACGGGGCACTGCCACTGAGGAGTTCGGGCAAGGACGTCGCCGTGGTAGGCCCTCTCGCCGACACGCTCTACACCGACTGGTACTCGGGCACCCTCCCCTACACCGTCACCCCCGCGAAGGGCATCGCCTCGAAACTCGGCACGGGAGTGGCCACCAGCGAGGGCGTGGACCGCATCGCCCTGCGCGACACGGCAACCGGCAAGTACGTCACGGCAGGCACCGGCGACACGGGCGCACCCTTGCAGGAGACCACGAACACCCCCACGACAGCAGCCCAGTTCGACGCCTTCGACTGGGGCTCGGGCATCGTGACCCTGCGCTCGGCCGCCAACGGCAAGTACGTCGGCTACAACTGGTCGAATTTCGTCAACGACCAGACGCAGCCCAACGGTTGGTACGTCCAGCAGCAGTTCAAACTGGAACAGCAGGACGACGGCACGTACTTGCTGAAGTACGCGGGCTACGAGACGTCGGAGTCCTGGTGGTCGAACCCCCTCTACCTCGGCCCGACCGACGCGAACGGCACCCTGGGCCTAGTCCCCAAGGACCAGGCCGCGCACTACACGAAGGACGTGGTCCGCAGCGGAGTCGCCGACGCGGTGGCGGCGGTCAAGGGCAAGGACACGGCGGTCGTGGTCATCGGCTCCATGCCGTCGATCAACGGCCGCGAGGCCCACGACCGCACGGACATGGCCCTGGCGCCCTCCCAGGAGGCCCTGGTCAAGGCGGTCCACCAGGCCAACCCGAAGACGGTGGTCGTGGTCGAGAACAGCTACCCGACCACACTCGGAGCGTTGCAGAAGGAGGTCCCGGCCGTCCTCTGGACCTCCCACGCGGGCCAGGAGACGGGCAACGCCCTCGCTGACGTCCTCTACGGCGACGTCAACCCGTCCGGCCGCCTCACCCAGACCTGGTACCGCTCGGAGTCGGATCTCCCGTCGATCCTCGACTACGACATCATCAAGTCCGACCGTACGTACGAGTACTTCCAGGGCACCCCGCTCTACCCCTTCGGCTACGGCCTCTCGTACACGACCTTCCGCTACGGCGCCCTGAAACCCGTCGCCGGCGGCTACGAGGTCCCGGTGACGAACACGGGCACACGGGCGGGCGACGAGGTCGTACAGCTCTACACACACCAGCGCACATCCCGCGACAAAGAACCCCTGAAGCAATTGAAGGCATTCCAGCGGGTCTCCCTGAAACCTGGCGAGACCAAAACAGTCCGCCTGAAAATCCAGCAGAAAGACCTCGCCCACTGGGACGTCACCCGCTCGAAATGGACGGTGGAAAGCGGCACGTACGACGTCATGGCGGGAGCATCCTCCACCGACATCCGCGCCCGTACGACCTGGCGCGTCCACGGGGAGACCATCCCGCCCCGGAACCTGTCCCGAACGACCCGCGCCGAGAACTTCGACGACTACTCCGGCATTCACCTCGTGGACGAGTCGAAGGCGAGCGGTACGGCGGTGGGTGCGGCCGCGGACGGGGCGTGGCTGAAGTTCGCGGACGCGCAATGGGGCGCGGGGGCAACGAAGTTCACGGCCCGGGTGGCGAGTGCGAGCGCCGGCACGGTCGAGGTCCGGCTGGGCTCCCCGACCGGCAGGCTCATCGGTACCGCACACGCAGGCGGAACGGCATCGTCGTACGCCTATGAGACGGTGACCGCCGACCTGTCAGGTGGCGCGGCGAAGGGCCGTACGGACGTGTATCTGGTCCTGAGCGACGGCCTACGGCTGTCGACGTTCAGCATTCACTGAAAGCGCAATGACAAAGGCCCCGCCGCTCGAAAGCGACGGGGCCTTTGCCACTGTGCTCAATTACAAACATGGGATGAGTGGAGATGGCGGGAATCGAACCCGCGTCCAACGGTGCAGAATCAGGGCTTCTCCGTGTGCAGTTCGCTGTGATTTTCTCGGCCCCGGCGATCACGCGAACAAGTCGCCGACGGGCCCAGTCACTGTTTGATTTCCCATCGAACCCCGTGACCGGGCTCGATGGTTTAGTTCCCTAGATTATGCCAGGGTCCGGGTCGGGAACACCCCCGGGCTGACACCCTTTTAGGGTCCTTCAGTCGCTGTTATTAGGCAGCGAGGGCGAAGGACTGGGAATCGCTCTTGGAATTGGCGATTATTGGTTGCGACATATGGTTAACGAGATCATTGCCGCTTCCTCGACACGCTTCACCTGCTTCGACAGCCGCTGTCGAAACCGATCATCCCCATGTTGTTTTTTCAAGCCCCTCCGAAGAGGGATACACACCCGCTGTGGGGTGCAGTAGCCATCGTACGGGAACAACGCGCGGCCATGCCACCGTATTCCCGGCGACCAGCCGCGAGAACAGCAGGCTACTCGCCGCGCTGCTTCCGCTTCGCCGCCGCGATCGCGCGGTCCGACTCCCGGCGGTCCTGCTTCTCGCGCAGGGTCTGCCGCTTGTCGTACTCCTTCTTGCCTCGGGCGAGGGCGATCTCCGCCTTGGCCCGGCCGTTGCTGAAGTACAGGGCGAGGGGCACGATCGTGTGACCCGTCTCCTGGGTCTTGGCCTCCAGCTTGTCGATCTCCTCGCGGTGCAGCAGCAGCTTGCGCTTGCGGCGCACGGAATGGTTGGTCCAGGTGCCCTGGTGGTACTCGGGGATGTGGGCGTTGTGCAGCCACGCCTCGCCCCCGTCGATCTGGACGAAGCCGTCGGTCAGCGAGGTCCGGCCCTCACGCAGCGACTTGACCTCGGTGCCGGAGAGGACGAGCCCGGCCTCGTAGGTGTCGATGATCGCGTAGTCGTGCCGGGCCTTCTTGTTCTGGGCGACGATCTTGCGCTTGCCGCCCTTCTCGCCGTCCCTGGCCTTGCCGCCGGCGGCCCCGCCGCCCTGCTTGGGCTGGGACTCCTTGGGTACGTACATTCCCTTGCTCATAGTGCTGCCCATTTTCGCACTACAGGGGGGTCCGAGGGAAAGGCGATTACGGACGGGCGTCAGAAACGCCTACGACGCGTCCCCGAGTCCGCTCAACACCGTCTCGGCACGCTCCACGGCGGCCTGTCCCTGTGCGGTGACGTCGAGGTCGGGGGTGATGCCCCGGCCGTCGACGGTGTGGCCGGAGGGGGTGCGGTAGTGGCCGACGGTCAGTTCGGCGACGACGCCGTCGGGCAGCTTGCTCGGCATCTGGACCGAGCCCTTGCCGAAGGTCCTGGAGCCCACGACGACCGCGCGGCCGCGGTCCTGGAGGGCGCCGGTGAGCATCTCGGCCGCGCTCATCGTGCCGCCGTCGACCAGCGCGACCAGGGGTCTGGTGGTGTCGCCGCCGGTGGCCGCGTGCAGGGCGCGCTCCTGGCCGTCGACGTCGTACGTCGCGACGAGGCCGCCGTCGAGGAAGGCGGAGGCGGTGGTGACGGCCTCGGTGACCAGTCCGCCGGAGTTGCCGCGCAGGTCGAGGATGAACGCGGAGTCGGCCGGGGCCTGTCGTACGGCGGTGCGGACGAGGTCGCCGACGCCCTTGGTGAACGCGGCGATCTTGATGACGGTGACCTCACCGGCGAGCTTGCGGACGGTCACGGAGTCGGTGGAGAGGCGGGCGCGCCGTACGGTCTCGCTCCACGCGTGCGTGCCGCGTTCCAGGCCGAGGGTGACGGCGGTGCCGGCGGCGGCGTCCTGGGCGTCGCCCCGTAGTAAGGACACGACCTCGGTGACGGGCTGTCCGTCGACGTTCTCCCCGTCGACGCTGCGCAGGCGGTCGCCCTTGCGGACCCCGGCGGTGGCGGCGGGCGAACCGGACTGGACACGGGTCACCTCGATCCGGCCGTCCCGCTCACGGCGGGCCCAGAGCCCGACGCCGGTGTACTGGCCGTCGAGGGCTTCCTCGAACTCCTCGTACTCCCCTTGGGAGTACACGGCACCCCACCGGTCCCCGCTGCGGCTGACGGCGCGCTCGGCGGCCTCCATGGGCGACTTGCCGTCGGCCTTGGCCTCGGCGGCGGCCTTCGCGACCTCTTCGGTACGGGCGACGGGCGCCGAACGGGCCGTACCGGAAGCCGATTTCCGGTCGGGCCGGTCGGGTTCGTCGAACGACCCGGCCGCCGCACCGGCGACCAGCACACTCGCGAACACCAATGTCAGGGCGGCCCCGCGGCGGATGCGGCGGGGCTGACAGAACAGGTCACGACCTGACATGGCGGTGAGTCTAGGACAACGAGAAGGGCCGCACGGGCGGTTGCCCGTACGGCCCTCTTGGCATGTGTCACACCTTCAGGTACTTGCGCAGCGCGAAGAACGCCGCAAGCGCGGGCATCAGGAGGCTCGTCGCGAGGATCAGCGGGAGCTTCGTCAACACGGCGTCCCAGCCGATGAAGTTGATCAGGTTGAGCTTGTGGGACAGGTCCAGGCCGTGGTCGATGATGAAGTACCGGGCGACCACCAGGAATCCGCAGGCGACCGTGCCGCCGATCAGCCCGGCGACGGCGGCCTCCATGATGAACGGGGCCTGGATGTAGAACCCGGAGGCGCCGACCAGCCGCATGATGCCGGTCTCTCGGCGGCGGCTGAACGCCGAGACACGCACCGTGTTGACGATCAGCATCAGGGCGACGACCAGCATCAACGCCATGACCGCGCGGGCGGCCCAGTTCATGCCGTTCAGCAGGCCGAAGAGGTTGTCCAGGATGCCCTTCTGGTCCTGCACCGACTGGACGCCGTCACGGCCGTCGAAGGCGGTCGCGATGACCTGGTACTTCTCCGGGTCCTTGAGCTTGATGCGGTACGACTCCTGCATCTGGTCCGGCGTGAGGGAACTGGCCAGCGGGGAGTCGCCGAACTGCTCCTTGTAGTGCTTGTACGCCTCGTCCTGGGACTCGAAGACGACCTTCTGGACGACCGACATCTTGTCGAGGTCGGAGACGATCGACTTCTTCTGGTCGTCGGTCACCGCGCCCTTGGCGCAGTTGGGGTCGGACTCGGCGTCGCTCTTGTTGCAGAGGAAGATCGAGACGTTGACCTTGTCGTACCAGTAGCCCTTCATCGTGGTCACCTGGTCGCTCATCAGGAGCGAGCCTCCGAAGAGGGCCAGCGACAGGGCTACGGAGACGACGACCGCGAAGGTCATCGTCAGGTTGCGGCGGAGACCGACACCGATCTCGGAGAGTACGAACTGGGCGCGCATGGCGGCTTTTTCAGGCCTTTCCGTGGACGGACATCAGACGGCGGTCGGTCGGCGGTCAGTGCTGGTAGCCGTAGACGCCACGTGCCTGGTCACGGACGAGGCGGCCCTTCTCCAGCTCGATGACGCGCTTGCGCATCTGGTCCACGATGTTCTGGTCGTGCGTCGCCATCACCACGGTGGTGCCCGTCCGGTTGATCCGGTCGAGGAGCTTCATGATGCCGACGGAGGTCTGCGGGTCGAGGTTGCCGGTCGGCTCGTCCGCGATGAGGAGCTTGGGGCGGTTCACGAAGGCTCTCGCGATGGCCACGCGCTGCTGCTCACCGCCGGACAGCTCGCCCGGCATCCGGTCCTCCTTGCCGCCGAGCCCGACGAGGTCGAGCACCTGGGGCACGGACTTGCGGATCTCGCCCTTGGACTTGCCGATGACCTCCTGCGCGAAGGCCACGTTCTCGGCGACCGTCTTGTTGGGCAGCAGGCGGAAGTCCTGGAAGACGGTCCCCAGCTGGCGGCGCATCTGCGGCACCTTCCAGTTGGAGATGCGGGCGAGGTCCTTGCCCAGCACGTGCACCTGGCCCTGACTGCACCGCTCCTCGCGGAGGACCAGCCTCAGGAAGGTGGACTTTCCGGAGCCGGAGGACCCCACGAGGAACACGAACTCGCCCTTCTCCACTTCCAGGGAGACGTCCCTGAGAGCGGGGCGGGTCTGCTTGGGGTAGACCTTGGAGACATTGTCGAATCGGATCACGGGTGCACCACGGGTAGCCGGGGGTAGGTGTGCGTGACCATACGCGACCCGGGTGTGCCCGCGCAGTCGGCGTCCGGGGTTGCGCGAGGGTTGCACGTTTTGTCGCGGATTTGAAGGGCTGGAACGCACAAGGTCGGGGCAGGATAAGGCGAGCCGCGCCGAATCCCGCGGAACCTGGCACAGTGGAGGGGAACGTTCGGGAACGTTCTCGTGTCCCGCGGCGTTGTGTCTGTGAAAGCCGGTGCAAGGAGGGCGAGCGCATGACGTACGACCGGTTGGTGTGCGCGAACTGCGCGGCGCCCGTGAACGAGGGCCGCTGTCCCGTCTGCCGTGCGAACCGCGCGCGGCTGCAGCAGGAGAACCCCTGGGGCAATCTGAACCCCATGGCGTTGATCGCCCTGCTCGCGGTGCTGATCGCGGCGCTGGCGCTGGTGGCGCACCAGACCGCATAGAAGCGGCCTGTCACCGCGTAGGCGGCCTGTCACAAGGACATACAGAAGGGCCCGGAGCGATACGCTCCGGGCCCTTCGTCGTACGACGTGCGTACGGACCGTACGGGGACGGCTACCGTCAGGCGATCGTGCCGCCGCGGTTGCCGCTCGCGAGGCGCGGGAGCACGCGGAAGGCGATGCCGCCGGCGATCATCGTCGCGGCGCCGATCAGCAGGAACGCGGTCTGGCCGGCACCGGTCTCGGCGAGCTGGTCACCGTTGCCCTGGGCCGCCGTGTCGGAACCGGTGTCGGTGAGCGCGGAGGTGCCCGCCTCCTGGGCGGAGGAGCCGCCGTCGGGGTCGGTGTTGTTGCCGCCGGTGGAGCCGGAACCGCTGGTGGCGGTGTCCGTGGGCTCGGCCGTCGGCTCGTCCGTCGGCTCGGTGGGGTTGCCCGTGGGCTCGGTCGGCTCGTCGGTGGGAGGCGTCGAGGTGGGCGGCTCCTGCGTGGGCGGCTCCGAGGTCGGCGGCTCCTCCGTCGGGGAGTTCGGGGCCGTCGGGAGACCGGTCTCGGTCGGCGTCGCGGGAATCGTCGGGTCGTCGTCGGTGGTGACCGACACGTTGAGGCCGTCGTTGCCGCCGAGGCTCACGCCGATACCGACCGCCGAAGCGGCACCGGCGGCGGTCAGCGAGGCGCCGCCGGCGATGACAGCGGTGGCCGCTATACGTGCGACACGGATCCGCGTCTTCTTGGTCATTAGGTTGCTACCCCCAGTAGCTCGTCGTCAGTGTGGTGCGTCGGTGTCCGGGGCCGTGATCGACGGGGGCAGCGGCTGGCGAAAGCTCGACTCCCCCGGTTCACATGCGCCCCAGAGACACGCATGCCACGCTTCACCCTTCCCATTTTTCACAGCAACGTCAAGGCCGTTGCGAGCGCAATGTCCAACTACGGGTTCTTTGCTGGGGGATGGAACCTGTGAGTGTGATGTAAAACCCAGACATCCGAATACGCGAAAGGCAACTGCCGCCCGGTGGACGGCAGTTGCCTTGTCGACAAAGGAACGTGCGGAGTTACTTCTCCTGCTGCTTGCGCCAGCGAATTCCGGCCTCCAGGAAGCCGTCGATCTCACCGTTGAACACGGCCTCGGGGTTGCCGACCTCGTACTCGGTGCGCAGGTCCTTGACCATCTGGTACGGGTGCAGGACGTACGAACGCATCTGGTTGCCCCAGGAGTTGCCGCCGTCGCCCTTCAGAGCGTCCATCCGGGCCTGCTCCTCCTGGCGGCGGCGCTCCAGCAGCTTGGCCTGGAGCACGTTCATCGCGCTGGCCTTGTTCTGGATCTGCGAGCGCTCGTTCTGGCAGGAGACGACGATGCCGGTGGGGAGGTGGGTCAGGCGCACCGCGGAGTCGGTGGTGTTGACGCCCTGGCCGCCGGGGCCGGAGGACCGGTACACGTCGACGCGCAGTTCGGACTCGTCGATCTCGATGTGGTCGGTCTGCTCGACGACCGGGAGGATCTCGACACCGGCGAAGGACGTCTGGCGGCGCCCCTGGTTGTCGAAGGGCGAGATCCGGACGAGGCGGTGGGTGCCCTGCTCGACGGAGAGCGTGCCGTAGGCGTACGGCACGTGCACGGCGAAGGTGGTCGACTTGATGCCGGCCTCTTCGGCGTACGACGTCTCGTAGAGCTCCGTCTTGTAGTTGTGGCGCTCGGCCCAGCGCAGGTACATGCGCTGGAGCTTCTCGGCGAAGTCCGAGGCGTCGACGCCGCCGGCCTCGGCGCGGATGGTGACGACGGCCTCGCGGGAGTCGTACTCGCCGGAGAGGAGGGTGCGGACCTCCATCTCGTCCAGCGCCTTCTTGACGGCGGCCAGCTCGTTCTCCGCCTCGGCGCGGGTGTCCGGGTCGTCCTCCTCCTCGGCCATCTCGAAGAGGACCGAGAGGTCGTCGATCCGGCTGCGCAGGGCCTCGGTCTTGCGGATCTCGGCCTGGAGGTGGCTCAGCTTGCTGGTGACCTTCTGCGCCGCCTCCGGGTCGTCCCACAGGGAGGGCGCTGCCGCCTGCTCCTCAAGGACGACGACATCTGCCCTCAGCGTGTCCAGGTCCAGGACGGCCTCGATCGACTCCATGGTCGAGGAGAGGGACTTGAGCTCTTCGGATACATCGACGACTGCCACGCCTCCAGCGTAACGGCTCCGCCAAGCGGGGAACGCCGGGCCCGGAACGATGCTCTGGTCACCCGGCACCGGGGGGCCGTACCTGGGGGCTCCGCCCCCAGACCCCCGGGCCTGTGCCCACCCACCACCCGTCTCGGTCTGCCGAGAAGTGCAGGTACAGAAGGCGTCGGTCACGTGTAGGTGGCTGTCGGTGGGATGTAGGCGTTCTGTCGGTCGGCCCTGGCACTGTCATCTGCATGACGCGAATCGACAAGAATTCCGGCGGCGCGGCCGTGTCCGTGCGGGGGCTGGTCAAGCACTACGGCGAGACCAAGGCGCTGGACGGCGTCGACCTGGACGTCCGGGAGGGCACCGTGATGGGTGTGCTCGGGCCGAACGGTGCCGGTAAGACCACCCTCGTACGGATCCTGTCCACGCTGCTCGCCCCGACCTCCGGCGACGCCACCGTCGCCGGCTACGACGTCCTGCGCCAGCCCCGCCAGCTGCGCCGGGTGATAGGCCTCACCGGCCAGTACGCCTCCGTGGACGAGAAGCTCCCGGGCTGGGAGAACCTGTACATGATCGGGCGGCTGCTCGACCTGTCCCGCAAGGACTCCCGGGCCCGCGCCGACGAACTGCTGGAGCGGTTCTCGCTGACGGACGCGGCCAAGCGGCCGGCGAGTACGTACTCCGGCGGTATGCGGCGGCGGCTCGACCTGGCCGCCTCGATGATCGGGCATCCGCAGGTGCTGTTCCTCGACGAGCCGACCACGGGGCTCGACCCGCGCACCCGCAACGAGGTGTGGACCGAGGTGAAGTCCATGGTCGGCGGCGGCGTGACCGTGCTGCTCACCACCCAGTACATGGAGGAGGCCGAGGCGCTCGCCTCCGAGCTGACCGTCGTCGACCACGGGAAGGTCGTGGCGAGTGGCGCCATTGACGAGTTGAAGGCCAGGGTCGGAGGGCGGGCGTTGCGTATTCGGCCCGCCGATCCGTTGCAACTTCGGCCGTTGGCACGGGCGTTGGACGAGCTGGGGATCACCGGACTCGCCACCGTCACCGTTGATGTGGAGAGCGGAACCGTCCTGGTGCCGATCCTCAGCGACGAGCAACTGACCGCCGTGGTGGGCGCGGTGAGCGCCCGGGGCATCACCATCGCCTCCATCACCACCGAACTCCCCAGCCTGGACGAGGTGTTCCTGTCCCTCACCGGACACCGCGCCGGCGCCCCGCAGGACTCCGTGCCCACCCACGACCGCGAGGAGGTCGCCGTATGAGCGCCGTCACCGTGAACCCCGCCGACGTCTCGGCGGCGGACCCCCGTATCCCGCTGCGCAACCATCTGCGCCACACCGGCGCGCTGATCCGCCGCAATCTGCTGTGGATCCGGCAGGACCCGGAGTCGATGTTCGACGCCATCCTGTTCCCGGTCATCTTCACGCTGCTGTTCGTGTACGTCTTCGGCGGCTCGATCGGGCAGTCGCTCGGCGGCGGGCAGGAGGCGTACGTGCAGTACGTCGTGCCCGGTCTGCTCGCCATGATGGGCATGAACATGGCCCAGGGGGTCGGCACCGGCTTCAACACCGACTTCCACACCGGGGTCATGGACCGGTTCAGGTCGCTGCCCATCGGGCGCGCCTCGGTGCTGATCGCCAAGATCTCGGTGGAGATGATGCGGATGCTGGTCGCGTCCGCCGTGCTGATGGTCGTCGGTGTCCTCGTAGGCTTCCACATCCACCACTGGCTCGGCATGTTCGCCGCGATCGGACTGTCCGCGGTGTTCGGCTCGGCCCTGATGTGGGTGTTCCTCACCCTCGGCGTGACCATGAAGAGCGCGCAGTCCGTGCAGGCCATGGGCTTCCTGGTGCTGATGCCGCTTCAGTTCGGCTCGTCGATCTTCGCGCCGACCGGGTCGATGCCGGGCTGGCTGCAGAACTTCACCGACTACAACCCGCTGTCCGCCCTGGCCGACGCGGCCCGCGGGCTGATGGTGGGCGGCCCGGTCGCCCACGGCACGCTGCTGACGCTGGCCTGGTCGGTGGGGCTCACCGCGGTGATGGCCCCGATCTCGATCTACAAGTTCCGCACCAAGACCTGACCGCGCCGGACCGGTACGCACCACAGTCGCGTCCCACCGGTACGCGTCGGCGTCACACCAGGGCGGCGGCCTCCTCCACGGAGAGGCCGCCGCCTTCGGCGTACTCGGCCGCGCAGGTCTCGTAGGCCCCGTCGCCGAGCGCGGCACGCGCGCACCGCTCGGCCCGCTGGTAGACCTCGCGTTCCATCGACGTCGCGACATGCCCGGACGGCAGCAGCGCCCGCGCCGTGACGAGGCAGCGGACACCGTCACGGGCCCGGCTGCCGCCGTCGATCTCGGCGAGGGCGATCGCGGCCACCCCCAGGTACAGCGGGGTCATGTGCGGGGCGATGGCCTCGGACAGCGGGTCGCCCGCGCGCCGCAGCGCCCGCCGGATCTTGTCCAAGGCCTCGTGATGGTCGCCGTCGACCGTCGCCACCCAGGCCTCCAGGCCGAGGATGTACGCGTCGAACACGACGAAGTGGGAGATGGAGAACTGCTCGCGCAACAGGCGCAGTTGCTCGCGCGCCTCCGCGGGCCGGCCGGTCAGGGCGAGGTATCCCGCGAGGAACATCCGGGCGGCGGGCATCGCCTCGTTGCCCCCGCGGGACGGCTGGTTCTCGACCACCTCGCGCAGGATGCGCTCGCCCCGCTCGGCCTCGCCGCCCTCGACGAGCACGCTGCCGAGCCGGGCGGCGAGCACGGCCGTCTGACCGTGGGCGCCGAGCCGTTCGGCGTGTTCGATCGCGGCCTCGTAGTCGGCGGCGGCGAGCCCGAACTCGCCGACGCGTTCCCGGGCTTCGGCCCGTGCGGAGAGCGCCTCGGCGGTGCCCCAGACGTCTCCGAGGCGGCGGAAGATCTCCAGCGACTCGTCGGCGTCGCGGACCGCGTCGCCCGCCCAGTCGCTGCGGTTGGCGAGCATGTTGGCGCGCATCTGGAGGGTGGTGGCCAGCTCCCACTCCATGCCGGGGGTGGCACGGCAGGTGCGGACGGCGGCTTCGAGGATGCCCGGCAGCCGCTCCACGTTGCCGGTCATCAGCACGGCGTAGAACCAGAGCATGCCGGGTGTACGGCAGGTCTGCGGGTGGCCGGGTTCGTAGACCTCGGTGATCAGGCGGAGTTTCTCCTTCGCCTCCGGTGCCTCCCAGGCCTCCAACTCCGTGTCCATCCAGCCCAGATGGGCGAGATGGACGCCGCGTCGGGCCTCGGCGAGGAGTTCGCCGGTGAGCGGGGGCGGGACGTCGGTGCAGCGCTGCCAGAC
>NZ_JBXVPZ010000187.1:0-18005 GCF_057961495.1 Streptomyces sp. P5F9
GCGTGGGGTGTGGGCGACTTGCTCGGCGGTGATGCTCCGGCCTGGGCCTTTTGTCTGGACGGCGCCGAGTGGAACCGTCATGTCGACGACCGGCGGGTGAGCGCCGGTCGTCGACATGACGGACGTTGCGCGATGCGGCACGGGCCGCCCGGTTCAGAAGGCGTGTGCCATCAGTTCCGCGAACAGCGCGTGTTCGTCGGCATCGAGGCCACGGGAGCGGAACCAGCCGCAGATGTTGGCGCAGTCGCGCTGGAGGAACGTCATGCCGTTGAGGTTGCCGACCAGGTCGACGATCTGGGGCAGGTCGATGATGACCAGCCGCTCGCCCGCCGCCAGGATGTTGTACGCCGAGAGGTCGCCGTGCACGAGGCCGTTCTGCACCATCGTCGCGAGCGCGTCGGTGAGTTGCTCGAAGTACGCCGCCAGCAGTTCGGGTGAGGGGCGGGTCTGGGCGAGCCGGGGCGCTGTCTGGACGGTGCCCTCCTCGTCGACGACGGTGATCCACTCCATCAGGATCTCGGTGCCGTCGATCTGGACCGGGTAGGGGACCGGCAGCCCGAGGTTCCAGAGCCGTACCAGCGCGGCCCATTCGGACACCGCCCACTCGCCGGCCGCGACCTGGCGGCCGAAGGTGCTCTTCCGTTTGATGGCCCGCTCGTCGCGTGAGCGCTTCATCGAGCGGCCCTCGGTGTAGGACGCGGCGCGGTGGAAGGCGCGGTGCTCGGGGGAGCGATACCGCTTGGCCGCCATGACCACCCCGGCGGCGGGGTCGAGCGGGTCGGCGCGCTCGACGAGGTGGACGTCGGCCTCCTTGCCGGTCTTGAGGACGCCGAGCTCGGTGTCGATCGCGCCCTGCGAGGTCACCACCCAGTCCGGGAGCGGCTCGGGGCCTCGGCTGAGGGGTTCGACACTGAGCCAGGTCGACCAGCGCTGGCCCTCGGCGAGGTCGTCGTAGGCGTGGAAGTCGAAGACGAACCGGTCGTCGACGTCGCCCGGAACCGCGTCGCCCGGCGGCGGGACGTAGCGGTGGGGGTCGGTGACGAAGTCGTCAGGAAATACCGGCTGTTGAGAGTGCTGGGGGTGCTGCGGGAGATTGTCGCGAGACATCGCTGGAGGTGCTCCATGAGGTGAGAGGGAGGCGGTCGGCGGGCAGGCCGAGGACAGTCGTGGTCACGTCGCGCCTCCTCTCGTGGAGCACCGGGCAGCTCCCGGTGGCCCGCCCATGATGAGGGGCGGACATGGGGAGCGGCAACTGAATTACGTCGGCCCGCGTCGAGCGGCTCCAGCGGAGTCGCGGGATTCCGGCGCGATCCTCCGCACCGGGCCCGTCCCGGCTCTGGCGGGGTCGACGAAGGCCGGCCGGGTCGGCGAGGGCCGGACCCAGGTGTTCGTCGCCGTCCCGCAGCCGTGAGGCCATCGCCCGGGTCGACTCGCGCCACCCGTCCGGCATCAACCCGCCCGGACAGCAACGGAGTTCTGCTAGGACCTGTCCGGCGGATCATGCCGCAGACGCGGGGGCTGGCACGCACTCCCCCACTGCCTTAAAGGCGTGGGGGGACCCCCAGCGGCGTTGTCGTCGGTTGCCAACTCCCCCACGCTCGAACGACCTCGCGCGGGGGGACCCCCATCGCGTTGACGCCCTCCTCCGCCTTGCAGCTGCACGCACCAGGCCCCGCTCACCGGCGCTGATCAGATACCGTCGGTCTCCTGCGACCTGATCCGCCGGACAGGCCCTAGCGGCCCTTCCGCACGAGGTCGGTGATGCGCTCGCCCTCGCCGATCGTGAGCGGGCCGGTTCCCTCCGCGGGGTCGCCGACTCCCAGCGCGACCGCCAGCGTGCGGCCGTGCAGGTCGAGGGTGGCCTCGGTCAGGGTGGTGAAATCGGCCACGGCGGAACGGGCGCGGGCCCATCCGGTCAGGCCGATGCCCGCGGCGATCAGTACGGCGGGCCACCACACCGCGGTGAGCAGAAGGTAGGGCAGGGCCCAGGTTCCGGTGGCGACCGCGGCCGCGAACGCCGAGTGCGCGGCGGTGAGTTCGGTGCGTGCGGGGTCGGGGAGGACCAGCCAGAGCCGGGACCAGCCGTAGGTCAGGTCGAGTCCGTAGCGGTGGTACGCGATCGACTCCACGGCGTGGATCCGGTCGCCCATCCAGGTCGGCCTGCCGGGTTCGGCCATGGCCAGCCGGGTGACGCGGTCGGCCGCGGTGTCGATCCGGTGCTGCTGCTCGGGGGTGCGTGTAGCGGGACTCGCGGCTTCGAACGCCCGGCGTTCCTGGACGAGTTGGTGCCACCGCGCACGTCGGCGTGCCGTCCGCGCCGTCGCGGCCGAGGCGAACGGGCGGGGCCATTGCCCCAGCCAGACGCGCCGGGTGACTCCGGCCAGCGCCTGCACGACGAAGCCCACACCGGAGGCGGCCGCCAGTACGGCCACGACGAGGAGTGCCTGCGCCCCGCTGGGCAGGTCCCTGACCGTGTCGGCGGTGTTCTCGACCCGCCGGGTCGACAACGCGACGTTCCACGCGTCGGATTGGCCGAGGTTGACGGACAGCCACACCGCGCCGAGGAAGAACGCACCGGGCAGCACGAGCAGGCTGATCCACCGGTCGGCGAGCGTCTTGGCCAACTGCTGGAAGAAACCGCCCACTTGGGCTACCTCTGTTCCAGCGGCCGGCCCATGACGGCGCAGCGCGGGATCGCACCCGCCGGGAGAGGCACCGCCGTCCGGTCGCAGGCACCGTCCGGGCAGCGGAAGGCCTCCTGACGGGCGATGCCCGGCCCGGCCCCCGGCAGCCCCGTCGAGAGCGTGCGCAGGGTGGTCTCACGGTCGGTGTTCAGCAACTGGCCCAGCAGGGCGAGCACCGGACGCCGGGCCCGTGCCTCGGCCACGATCCGTTCCAGGAGTTCCTGACGTTCCGCGGAGTGGAGCCCGGTCTCGCCGATCAGCGCCTCGAACTCCTGGCACAGCGTGGTCAGTGCCGATCGTTCGGCGTCCACCAGGGCTCCTCCTTCCGCCGGTCGGCCGATAGTCTCATGGGTGATGTCCTCCTACCACCAGCCCGATCCGGAGCTGCTGAACCAGCAGGCGGTCGACCTGTTGGACCGGGCCAGCAGGTCCGGTGACACGGCACAACTGGGCATCTGCGTCTCGTTGTTCCAGCGCGTCCTCGCCCTGACACCGCATCACCACCCGCGCCTCGCCACCCGCCTGTACAACCTCGCCGAGTCCCACCGGGCGCTGTACGCGCTGACGGGACAGGTGGCCGACGCCGACCTGTCGATCGGCATCGGGCGACAGGCCGTAGCAGCCCTCCACCACGGCGACCCCAACACCGCGCTGATCCTGGGCAACCTCAGCGCCACCCATCTCCTGCGGTTCCAGCGGGCCGGGCAGCCCGAGGACCTGGACGGGGCCGTCGAGTTCGGGGAACGGACCGTCGGCGTGCCCGGCGCCAACCCGAACCTCGCGTTCCACCTGGCCACCCTCGGCACGGGCTACTTGCTGCGGTTCCAGATGACAGGGCAGCTCTCGGATGTGGACCGTTCCATCGACATCAGTGAGCGGGTGATGGCTGTCGCCTCCGCCGATTCGCCGCACCGGACGACAGCCTTGTCCGATCTCGCCTCGGGCTACTTGCTGCGCTTCGAGCGGACCGGGCAGCTCTCGGACCTGGACCGTTCCATCTACAGAGGCGAGCAGGTCATCACTGTCGCCTCTGCCGGGTTTCCTCACCGGTCGACAACCTTGGCCAATCTCGCCACGGGGTGCTTGCAGCGCTTCCAGAGAACCGGGCAGCCCTCGGATCTGGACCGTTCCATCTACAGAGGCGAGGAGGCCATGGCTGTCGCCTCCGCAGATTTTCCGCACCGGCCGACCGTCCTGACCAACCTCGGCACCAGCTACTTGCTGCGGTTCGAGCAGACAAGGCACGTCTCGGACCTGGACCGTTCCATCGGCAACGGTGAGCGGGCGTTGGCTGTCACTCCCGTCGATTCCCGTGACCGGCCGACGAATCTGACCAACCTCGCCCTGGGCTACCTGCGGCGGTTCGAGGGAACCGGGAACGTCTCGGATCTGGACCGTTCCATCGACAACGGCGAACGGGCGATGGCGGTCACCCCCGTCGATTCTCCCCACCGGCTGACGACCCTGACCAACCTCGCCACCTCCTACTGGGCACGGTTCGGACGGGCGGGCCGGTCGGCGGACCTGGAGCGGTCCATCGGCTTCGGGGAACAGGCCGCCGCCGACACTGCCAACCCGTATCGGGCGACCGCCCTGTCCAACCTCGCCGCCGCCTACACCGACCGCTTCGAGCGGACGGGGAACCTGGCCGACCTGGAGCGGTCGATCGGGCACTACGAACAGGCGGTGGCCGTCGCTCCGGACAATTCCCTCGACGGCGCCACCTACGTGTCCAACTTCGGCATGGCGTACCACGCGCGGTTCGAACGGCTGGGGGAGATCGCCGACCTGGACCGGGCGATCGGCCACCTCGATCGTGCCGCCGCCGCAGCGCCCCGGGGGCACCGCGAGTTCGCGACGATCCTGTCCAACCTCGGCATCGTGTACGGGGCGCGGTTCGACCGGCGGGGGGACGTGGCTGATCTGGACCGGTCCATCGGCCACTACGAACAGGCCGTGGCCGCGACGCCCGAGGGCCACCCGGATCTCGCCCGCCGTCTGTCCAACCTGGGCACCGCGTACGACGCGCGGTCCGACCGCAAGGGGGACACCGCCGACGCGCAACGGGCCGTAGAGAGTCTGGAACGCGCCGTCGTCGCCACACCGGCCGATCACCCCTTCCGCGCGATGGCCCTGTCCAACCTGGCGGCGATCCTGCGCGGACGGTTCGACCGGCTGGGGGACGTGGCCGATCTGGACCGTGCCATCGCGCTTCACAAAGAGGCCGTGGCCGCCACGCCCGGCGACCACCCGAACCTGGCGATGCACCTGTCCAACCTCAGCGTCGCCCACTGGTCCCGGCTCACCCGCACCGGAGACCCGTCCGACCTGGACGCGGCCATCGAAGCCGCGAGACGCGCGGTGGCCGCCACGCCGGACGACCACCCGGACCGTGCGATGCGTCTGAGCAACCTCGGCACCGCTCTCCAGCAACGGTTCGAGCACAGCGGCAGCCTTCCTGACCTGGACCGTGCCATCGCGCATCACGAGGAGGCCGTGGCTGCCACGCCCGACGACCACCCGCACAGGGCGAGGCACCTGTCCAACCTCGGAACCGCCTATCAGTCGCGGTCCGGCCGGACCGCCGGCGGCGCCGATCTCGACAGCGCCATCGACCGCACGCTTCTGGCGCTCGCGGTCACCCCCGCCGACCACCCCGACCGACTGCTGCGCCTGTACAACCTCGGACGGTCCTATCAGGCACGGTACGAGCGCTCGGGCGATCCGGCCGACCTGGACCGCGCGGTCGACCTGGCGCGGGAGGCGGCCGACGCCGTCCCCGTGGACGATCCGCTCCGCCCGCAGCATCTGTTCAACCTCGGCAACACCCACCGGCTGCGGTTCCAGCGGACCGGCGACCCGTCCGACCTCGACCGTGCCGTAGACGCCGCGGAACGGACCGTCGCGGCAACCCCCGTCGGCCATCCCCGGCGGGCCTCACGCATCTACCTCCTCGCGATCTGTCACATGCGGAGGTGGGACACCGGCAGCACCGTCGACCGGCCGCGGATCATGCGGCTCGCCGAGGAGGCGCTCGCGGCCACGACATCGCCTCCGCTCGAACGGCTCCGCGCCTGCCGGGTGGTCGGCCGGCTCGCCTACGTACTGGACGAACCGCACACCGCCCGGCTGCTGTTCGACACGGCGGTGGAATTGCTGCCGTTGGTCGCGGCACGGGAGACCTCGTCGGCGGACCACGAGTACCGCCTCGGCGCGAACCACGGACTGGTCGGCGAGACGATCGCCGTGCACTGTGCCCTCGACGATCCGGGCGGCGCGGTCCAGGCCGCAGAGCTGGGTCGGTCGATCCTGCTGACGTCCCGGCTGGCGCTGCGGACTCCCCTCGGCGACCTCGAAGCCGAGCACCCGGCGCTGGCCGGCCGGTTGAGCCGCGTCCGCGATGCCCTCAACGCGCCGGATCCCCCGGCCATGGCCACGCCCGACGGTCAGGACGTCGACCACATCGACCGGCGTAAACGCCTGTGGGCCGAGCACGACGCCGTACTGGCGGAGATCCGCCGGTTGCCGGGACTGGACCGGTTCCTGCTCCCGCAGAGGTGGACCCGGCTGCGGCCGACCGGCGCCGGTGAGGCGGTCGTGCTGCTCAACGCCGGCCTGCAGCGGTGCGACGCCGTCGTCGTCACCGCCGGCGGGCCCCTGCTGCCGGTGCCGCTGCCCGAACTGCGCCTGTCCGACGTCGAGTTGTGGGCCGCCGAGCTGACGGAAGCGACGCACAACGCCGGCTCCTTCACCGGAGAGCTGCGCTGCCAACGGGTGCTGACTGAGCTGCTCGGCCGGCTGTGGGACACGACGGTCGGGCCGGTCATCGACGCGATCGAGGACCGGCTCCGCCCGGCCGACGGAGAACTGCCCCGTGTGTGGTGGATGCCGACCGGGCCGCTCGCGCTGCTGCCGCTGCACGCGGCCGGACACTCCGGTGGCGCGGGGGCGCTCGACCGGGTGATCTCGTCGTACACGCCCACCATGCGCACCCTGGGCCGTGCACAAGGACACCCCTCCGCGACGGCCCAGCGCCGGCTCACGGTCGCCCTCGACCGGACCCCGGGTCTGCCGGACCTACCGGCCACCGCTGCCGAGGCGGCGAGCCTGCACGCCGCCCATCCCGACATGCCGCTCCTCACCAACGAGCAGGCCACCGCCCCCAGTGTGACCGGCGCGCTCCCCAGGGCGAGTTGGGCCCACTTCGCGTGCCACGCGGGGACCGACCCCGACGCGCCGTCCGAGGGCGGGCTCCACCTCCACGACGGTGTGCTGTCCATCGCGGAGATCGGCCGCCTCGACCTCCACGAGGCCGAACTGGCCTACCTGTCCGCGTGCTCCACCGGACACGTCGGCAGGCGGCACGCGGACGAGTCCATCCACCTCGCCTCCGCCTTCCAGCTGGCCGGCTTCCGGCACGTCGTAGCGAGTCTCTGGCCACTGGACGACCACGTCGCGGCCGCCGCGGCCGACCACTTCTACCGGCTGATGCCGGACACTCCGTCCGCCGACGACGCGGCGATCGTGCTCCACCGCGTCATCCGGCAGCTGCGCACCGAACACTCCGGCCGACCACACCTGTGGGCGTCGCTGATCCACAGCGGGCCGTAGCCCGGACCGGGCCTGAACTCGGCGGCGGCTACGAGGTGTTCACCACCGTGCCGGTGATCGCGTTCTGATTCTCCCGTGGCGCCAGGCTCCGCACCACATCGAACTCGTTGCCCTCAGGATCGGCCATGACCACCCAGCTCCGATCCGCGTCCTGGCCCACATCCGTCGTGGTGGCCCCGAGGCCGAGCAACCTGCTCACCTCGTCCTCCGTGCTGCCGTCGATCGGGCTGACGTCGAGGTGGAGCCGGTTCTTGACGGTCTTGTCCTCGGGTACCTGGATGAACTGCAGGGTGGGCGGCATCTGACGGGCCCGGACCTCCTCGGCGGTCGGCTCCCAGGAGCCGATTTCGACCCTGCCCTCGGCCCGGTCGATCACCTTGAAGTCCAGGACCGCGCACCAGAAGGCCGCGAGTCTCTCCGGATCACGGCAGTCGACGACCAACTCGGTGAACCTGCTTGTCATGACTCTCCTGATCAGATCGGGTTTCGCGAGGGTTTCCCCATGCCGGTGAAGAGGGCCTGGAGGACACGGTCCGCATACTCGTGGGTCAACGGCTCCTGCGTGACCAGGAATTGGAAGTACAGCGGGCCGGAGAGAATTGCCATCGCCAGGCTCAGGTCGAAGTCGGGCGACAACTGCCCCTGGTCCTGGGCTTTTCGAAGCCGGGCGAGGGCCAACTCGGCCTGCGGGGCGATGAAACGCTCGTTGAGGGCGGCCGCGACCTGGCGGTCGTACTGGGCCTCGCCGACCAGGGCCTGGTACAGCGGGCCGAAGTGCGGGTTGGCCAGCAGGTCGATGGCCGCGTGGATCTGGGTGCGCAGATCGGCGACGATGTCGCCCGTGTCGGGGTAGCCCAGGTCGGACTGGTGCAGCGAGAGCAGGGAGTCCAGGAACAGGGCACCCTTGGACGACCACCTGCGGTAGATGGTGTGCTTGCCCGCGCCGGCCCGGGCCGCGATCGCTTCGATGCTGAGCCTGGCGTAGCCGATCTCCTGGCCCAGTTCCAGAGTGGTCCGCATGATGGCCTCGGTCCGGCCGGCGCCACGCAGGGGGTCCGTCATGCGGCCACCCTAACGACGCGGCACGTGCCGTTCTTGACGAACTGCCATTCGTGCACTCTCCTTTACGGCGCGGCAGGCCAACGGCCGCGCCGACGGGGGAGGTTGCGTGGATGCCGACGTGATCGTCGTGGGAGCAGGTCCGACCGGTCTGATGCTGGCGTGCGAACTGCGCCTGGCCGGGGTGCGCCCGCTGGTGCTGGAGCGCCAGTCGTACCGCAGGGACACCGCGAAGGCCGGTGGCCTCGGCGGACGGATCCTGGAACTGCTGCGCTACCGGGGCCTGTTGGAGCAATGCGAGGCCGCATGCACGGGTCCCGTCCCGGCCCCACGGTTCCCGTTCGGCGGTGTTCACCTCGATCTGACCCGGCTCGACGATCCGCCGCTGCACGCCCTGCCGCTTCCGCAGCAGCGGCTCGAAGACGTGCTCGCCGAACGCGCCGGTGAACTCGGTGTCGAGATCCGCCGCGGGCACCAGGTGTCCGGGGTCGACCAGGACGAGGCGGGGGTGACCACGGAGGTGCTCGGCCCGGACGGGCCGTACCGGGTGACGGCCCGGTACCTGGCGGGCTGCGACGGCGCCCGCAGCCGGGTCCGCGACGGGGCGGGGATCGCCTTCCCCGGCAACGCCTACCCGGAGGTCAACCGGCTGGCCCAGGTCATCTTTCCCGACACGGTGACCGTGCTCGGCAACGGCGATCTCGACGTCGCCGGCCACGGCACAGTCCCCGGCGGCTTCACGCGAACGGACCGCGGCCTCCTGGGCGTTGGCGCATCAACCGACTCGCCCGTGGTCTCCCTCTACACCACCGAGGACGAGGCCGACGAGTACGACGACGACACCCCGATGTCCCTGACCGAGTTCCAGGACAACCTCCGGCGCGTGCTGGGCACGGATCTCCCCGTGCGCGAGGCGATCCGGCTGTCGCGGTTCACCTTCAAGGCCCGGCAGGCCGAGCACTACCGAAAAGGGCGGATCCTGCTGGCCGGTGACGCGGCACATCTGTTCCCGGCGACCGGCGTGGCCATCAACGCCGGCATGCTCGACGCGGTCAACCTGGCCTGGAAGCTGGCCGCCGACATCCACGGCCTGGCCCCCGACGGCCTGTTGGACACCTACCACGACGAACGGCACTCGGCCGGCGCGCGCACCATGCTGCACACCCAGGCCCAAGTGGCGCTGCGGCGCGGCACGGACCCGGCCGCCGAGGCACTCCGCGAGGTGTTTCAGGAACTGCTCGCCGACGAGCAGCCGCAGCGCCGCCTGGGGTCGTTCCTCGCCGGCACCGACATCCGCTACCCGATGCCCGGAACATCCGGCCGCCATCCGCTGGCCGGAGCGTTCGTCCCCGACCTCACCCCGCACAGCGACGGGGGAGTGACCGGCGTCGGTGAACTCCTGCACACCGCACGCCCGTTGCTCCTGGACCTCGCCGACCGTGAGGACCTCCGCCGGGCGGCCGGCGACTGGCGCTCACGCGTCGACGTCCACACCGCCAAGACCGACGACCGCCCCGCCGACGCCATCCTGATCCGGCCCGACGCGCACATCGCCTGGGCCGCGGCCGTCGACGAGTCCCCCGACGACGTAGTACCGGCGCTGCGCGAAGCGCTCACCCGCTGGTTCGGCGCGCCTGAGGGCGCCGTCTGACGGCCCCCGTCGAAGAGAAGTCGAAGAGAAAGCGAGCGCAGATGCAGCCTGTTCCCGCCGACCCGACCCTGCTGCATCCGATGCCGGACCAGCCTCGGGTCGTTCTCGTCAAGCCGCTGGTGACCTCACCGCTGATCGAGGTCGGGGAGTTCACGTACTACGACGATCCCGACGACCCGACGGCCTTCGAGACCGCAACGTCCTCTACCACTACGGGCCCGAGAAGTTCGTCATCGGGAAGTTCTGCGCGCTGGGCGAGCGCGTGCGGTTCATCATGAACGGCTCCAACCACCGGATGGACGGCCCCTCGACGTTCCCCTTCCCGATCATGGGCAGTTCCTGGGCCGACCACTTCGACCTCATCACCGGTCTGCCCGGACGGGGCGGCGACACCACGGTGGGCAACGACGTCTGGTTCGGCTACGGGACCATGGTGATACCCGGCGTCCGCATCGGTCACGGAGCGATCATCGCCTCCGGCTCCGTCGTCGTCGACGACGTCCCCGACTACGGCATCGTCGGCGGCAACCCCGCGCGGCTGATCCGCCGCCACACCGACGCCGACATCGAGCGCCTCCTCGCGCCGGCCTGGTGGGACTGGCCGCTGCCGCACCTCACCGAACATCTCCGCACGGTCATGTCCGGCACCGTCGCCGACCTGGAGGCCGCAGCACCCGGCCCCTCCCCGCACTGAGAATCGAGCCGCACTCACCCGAACCGGGCGGCGAACGAGGCGCAAGAAAAGGGGTACGACCATGCTGGACGTGCGGTTCTTCAGCGCGCTGAAGGCTCGCCAGGAGCCTGAACACGAACCCGAGCCTGGTGCGCAAGCTGATGGTCCCGCTGGTGCGGGACGGGCTCGTCGCGTCCATCAAGGGCCGTAGCGGCGGTGTCCGCCTCGGCCGGCCCGCGGACCGGATCACGCTGGAGGAGATCTACCGCTCGTCCATCGGCGACTAGCCGCTGTGGGCCCCCGGCCGGAGGGGCCCCGGGAGTTCCTGGTCACCAACCACTCCGCCGAGTACTTCCTCAGGCTCACCGACGAGACCGAGGCGGTCGTCCTCCATGCGCCGGCGGGCCGCACCCTCGCCGACAGCCCGGACGAACTGCGCGCCATCGACCGGGCCGCCGCCACTCCCGCTCCGGAACCGCCGCTCCGCGCGCCCAGCCCCTAGCCACTGAACAAGTGCTCGACAAGTTTGCTTCAACTAGAGGGATCCAGACGGAGTCGGCGGCCTAGTCTCTGAGGCGGATGATCAACCCCCCTCACCCGTAGGAGCGCATGTGACGCAACTCCGGCAGCAGTCCACAAGACGCACCGCTGTCCTCCGCCGCAGCGCAGTCGTGGCCACCGTGCCCGTCGCCCTCACCGCCCTGCTCGCGGCCGCCGCACCCGCGGGCGCCACGACGACCGGTTCGGCCGGCGCGGGAGACCCGTACTTCCCGCTCTCCGGCAACGGCGGCTACCACGTCGCCCACTACGACCTGACGCTCCGTTACGACCCGACGAGCCGCAGGCTCGACGGCAAGGCGGTCCTCACCGCCCGCGCCACCGAGAAGCTCACCCGCTTCGACCTCGACCTCAAGGGCCTCAAGGTCACCGGTCTCACCGTCGACCGCGCCAAGGCGGACTTCCGCCGCGACGGACAGGAACTCGTCGTCACCCCGCGCCGGGCCGTCGGCAAGGGGCAGCGGTTCCAGGTCACCGTCACGTACAACGGCGTCCCCAAGCAGGTCACCGACCCCGACGGCTCGGCCGACGGCTGGATCGCCACCGACGACGGCGCCTTCGTGGCCGGTGAGCCGCAGGGCGCGATGACGTGGTTCCCGGCGAACAGCCACCCCAAGGACAAGTCGTCGTACGACTTCACGATCACGGTCCCGCAGGGGCGCACCGCGGTCGCCAACGGCGTGCTCCTCGGGCAGAGGACCGCGCATGGGAAGACCACGTTCCGCTGGCACGCGCCGGAGCCGATGGCCGCCTACCTCGCGACCGCGACGGTCGGGAAGTTCAAGGTCGAGCAGTACACCACCCGCGACGGCGTCAAGGTGTACAACGCGGTCGACCCGCGTGAAGTCGCCGCCGCAGCGCCCGTGTTGAAGAAACTGCCCTCCGTCCTGGAGTGGGAGAGCAAGCTGTTCGGGCCGTACCCGTTCCGCTCGGCCGGGTCGATCGTCGACCACGCGCCGGACGTCGGGTACGCGCTGGAGACGCAGGGGCGGCCGATCTACGACTCGGCACCGGACCTCAGCACCCTCGTGCACGAGAACGCCCACCAGTGGTTCGGGGACTCCGTGTCGCTGACCGCCTGGAAGGACATCTGGCTCAACGAGGGCTTCGCGACCTACACGGAGTGGCTCTACAGCGAGCAGCACGGCGGGAAGACCGCGCAGCAGACCTTCGACGCGCTGTACGCCCGTAAGGCGACCGACGGCCTGTGGGCGTTCCCGCCCGGCGACCCGGGCAGCGGCGCGAACATCTTCGGCACGCCGGTGTACGCCCGCGGGGCCATGGCGCTGCACGAACTGCGCCTGGTCGTCGGCGACAAGACCTTCTTCGCGATCCTGCGGGCCTGGGCGGGAGCACACCGCTACGGGCACGGAACCACCGCGCAGTTCGTCAGTCTGGCGGAGCGGAAATCGGGCACACGACTCGATGCCCTCTTCCACACCTGGCTCTACACGAAAGGCAAGCCGACCCAGCCGTAGGAGCTGACGAGTTCCTCACATGTGTCGGTCATCGTCGACTCATGATCACTCGTATTCCCTCGGTCGCACTCGTCGCCGCATCCGTTCTCCTCACGGGATGCGGCGGCGGTGCGCTGGCGGCGACGGACCACACGTCCGCCCCCACTGCCGCCTCCTCGTCCGCGCCGTTGCCCTCGTCGGAGATATCCGCCGAGGCGGCACCCCGGCAACTCCCGGGCGTGGGGCCCAAGATGCTGGCGCGCATACCGGCGGCCACCGAACAGGTCGTCCTGGTGACCGGGCGAGGCGCGAACTCCCCCCTCTCCACCCTCGCCCTCTACGAACGCACCGACGACGGCTGGGAGCAGACCGTGAGCTGGGCCGCGCACAACGCGCTCAAGGGCTGGTCAAACCACCACATGGCCGGTGACCTGCGCTCGCCGATCGGTGTCTATTCGCTCACCGACGCGGGCGGACTGCTCAAGGACCCCGGCACCAAGCTGACGTACGACCACGGGACGGGCTTCGTCTCGCCCGGCACCGGCTTCGAGGGCGAACCCCTCGCAGGGTCCTTCGACTACGTGATCGCCATCAACTACAACCGGCAGCCCGGCACTTCACCCCTGGACTGGACCCGCCCCCTCGGCTCCTCGCGCGGCGGCGGCATCTGGATCCACGTCGACCACGGCGGCCCCACCCACGGCTGCGTCAGCATCGCCGAGGACCACATGAGGGAGCTCCTGCGCACCCTGGACCCGGCCCGGCACCCCGTCGTCGTCATGGGCGACGCCGCCGCCCTCGACCGCTGACCGCTTAGGATCCGCCAGGTGTGCGCACATGTGCTGGTCGCCGAGGACGACGAGATGCAGGCCGAGCTGATACGACGCTCCCTGCTGACGGAAGGCCACACCGCGACCGTGGTCCACGACGGGGCCGCCGCCATCGAGGCGGCCCGGAAACTCAGACCCGACCTCGTGGTGCTCGACCTCATGCTGCCGGTGATCGACGGCTTCGGGGTGTGCCGGGTGCTGCGCGGCGAGGACGACATCCCCGTCCTGATGCTCACCGCCCGCTCGACCGAGGACGACGTCCTGCTCGGCCTCGAACTCGGCGCCGACGACTACATGACCAAGCCCTACAGCCCGCGTGAGCTGATGGCCCGCATCCGCACGGTCCTGCGGCGCAGCGGCCGCACCATCGAGGAGCGCCAGGAGGACGCCGTAGTACGGGCGGCGGGGCTGTCCGTCGACGCGGTACGGCACGAGGTGCGCTGCGACGGGGTGCCCGTCGACTGCACACCGGCCGAGTTCGAGATCCTCCTCGCCATGACCGCCGAGCCCGAACGGGTCTTCTCCCGGCGGCAGTTGCTCCAGTACACCCAGGGCCTCGACCGGGCGTCCACGGAACGGGCCGTCGACGTCCACATCATGAACCTGCGCAAGAAGATCGAGGCCGACCCGCGACGGCCGGTCCGGCTGCTGACCGTGTTCGGCGTCGGCTACAAGCTGCGCGGCGGTCGCGCGTGAGGCCCCGGATACCGCTGCGCAAGCGGTTGTCGGTCCGGCTGCTCGTCGCCACCGTGCTGATCGCGCTCTGCTCGGTCGGGGCGACGGCCTGGCTCGCGGTGACGACCACCACCCGGGCCATTCGGGAGGAACAGGGCCAGGACCTCGCCGACGACATGCGCATCCTGGCGCAGCTCAGCGGATACGCCGCGACCCACCCCGACTGGAAGGGCGTCGCACCCACCGTCCGCGCACTGTCGAAGAAGATGGGCCGCCGCATCGCCCTCACGACCGCCGACCGCGTCCTCATCGCCGACTCCGCACCGCACGGCACCTCGCTGCCGCCCCGCGCCGCCGCGAGCGTCGACCCCCTGCACACCGACACGTACACGGAACCCGGCGCACAGCTCAGCGGCCTCGACCCCCGGGTCGTCGGACCGTACCGGGTGACCGCGAAGGAGCGGGTCCGGCTGGCGAAGCTGGCCAAGGACCGCCAGGCGTGCTTCAAACAGAACGGCATCGACACGACCATCACGATGACGCCGAGCGGCCGTCCCGTCCTCACCGACGCGGACGGCAACAACGCCAACGGCTACGTGCCCGACCAGTGCGCCGACGGGAAGCTCAACGCCCCGACCGTCACCGAGAGCAAGGCGCTGAACAGCCTGATCGTGAGCTCCCAGCCCTGCCTGTCGCGGGAAGGCGTGAGCTTCAAGGTCCCGTACTTCGGCGTCGACGTCTTCGACAAGAACCTCGGCTCCCGCTACGTTACGGGCGCGTACAACAAGCTGGGCGACGCCGGCGACATCCGCAAGGCGGAGGCCTGCACCGACAGCGCCCGCCGCGCCCAACTCGACCCCTATGTAGCGCCGGTGGCCGAACTCTTCCTGGGCGGCGGGGACACCACCGCCCCCCGCTTCGCCGTCTCCCCGGCGAACAAGGCCAAAGTCGTCGGCGCGGCCGCCGGGGTCCTCGCCCTCACCGTCCTCGTCACGGCCGTGGTCGCCACCCGGCTCGTACGACCCCTGCGCGCACTGACCGAAGCGGCCCAGCAGCCGCCGGAACTGCACGTCCGGGTGCCGGTGAAGACCCGGGACGAGACCGGCATCCTGGCCGAGGCCTTCAACGACCTCACCGAACGCCGCGAACGCATGGAGGCACAGCGCAAGGCCATGGTCAGCGACATCGCCCATGAACTGCGCAGCCCCCTCACCAACATCCGCGGCTGGCTGGAGGTAACCCGCGACGGCTTCGTCGAACCCGACCCGGCCCTGCTCGGCTCCCTGCACGAGGAGGCGATGGTCCTCCAGCGCGTCATCGACGACCTCCAGGACCTCGCCGCCGCCGACGCCGGCACCCTGCGCCTGCACCGCGAACCCGTGCGCGTCGAGGACCTCGTCGACCAGGTCGTCGCCGCCTACCGCGTCTCCGCCGACACGGCAGGAGTCGCCCTCACCGGCAAGACGGACAACTCCCTCTGGCTGGAGGCGGATCCGGTCCGCATGCGCCAAGTACTCGGCAACCTCGTGTCCAACGCGCTGCGTCACACCCCGGCCGACGGCACCGTCACCGTGACAGCGTGGCGCGACGGCGACGACATCGTCCTGACCGTCGCCGACACCGGCACCGGCATCGCGCCCGAGAACCTCCCGCACGTCTTCGAACGGTTCTGGCGCGCCGACCAGTCCCGCAGCCGCCGCACCGGAGGCAGCGGCCTGGGCCTGTCCATCGTCCGCGACCTGGTCGCCGCCCACGACGGCACGGTCGAGGCGACGAGCGAACCCGGCGCCGGCTCCGTTTTCACGCTGCGCCTGCCCAACTCCGGTGCGCCGGAGGGAGAGTGACGCCCACTCAATTCGTCGCGTAGTCCGGGGAGTTGGCGTCGGTCACTGCTCCCGCAGTCCCCACGGCGAGCCGTACTCCGTCAGCAGATCCAGGAAAGGCCCGGCCGGGAACGCCTCCGGCCCCAGCACACCCGAGCCGCTCCACGCCCCCGTGGCCAGCAACTCCAGCGCGATCACCGGGTTGATGGCGGTCTGCCAGACCACGGCCTGGGAGCCGTACTCCGTCATCGACCACTGGTTGTCGACCACGTGGTAGAGGTACACCTCGCGCGGCGCCCCGTCCTTCGTGCCGCGCACCCACGTGCCCGCACACGTCTTGCCGTGCATACGGTCGCCCAGCGTCGCGGGGTCGGGCAGGCAGGCGGCCACAACATCACGCGGGGACACGGCAGTCGGCCCTGCGGCACTCGGCACCGTGACCGGCTCCGTGCGGTCAAGTCCCAGCAGGTGCAGGGTCTTCAGGGTCTCGATGAACTCATTGCCGAGCCCGTACTTGAAGGTGACCCGGCGCGCGTCGACCCAGCGCGGCACGAGCAGCACCTCCTCGTGCTCCACGTTCACGCACTCGACCGGACCGATGCCCTCGGGAAAGTCGAACACCTCGGGGTCGCTGAAGGGCTCGGTGGTGAACCAGCCGCGGCCGGCCTCGTACACGACCGGGGGATTCAGGCACTCCTCGATGGTGGTCCAGATGCTGAAGGAGGGCGCGAAGTCGTAGCCGTCGACGGTGAGGTTCGCCCCGTCGCGGATGCCGATCTCCTCGATCTCGTCGAAGAGTTCATCGGCCGCGTACCGCGCGAACACGTCCGAGAGCCCCGGCTCCACACCCATCCCGACGAGCGCCAGCGCACCCGCCTTCTCCCAGTCGCCCGCCTCCGCGAACTGCGCGTCGCCGAGCTTGACCCCGCACTCCTGGTACGGCCGCTCCGGATGAGGCCGGGACAACGACATGGCCATGTCGAGGTAGTCGGCCCCCGCGGCACGCGCCGCACGGAACAGGGGCAGGACGAAGCGCGGGTCGGTCGCGTTCAGCAGCACGTCGCACTCGTACGCACGCAGCGCCGCTACGACCGCCTCCTCGTCGCTCGCGTCGAGCCGCTCGGCGCGGAACCGGGCGCCGTCCGCCCCGAGCGCGGCGACCGCGGCCTCCGCGCGGGACAGGTCGTAGTCGGCGACCACCATCGCGTCGAAGAACGGACGCCGCGCCGCGATCCGGGTGACCGCGGTCCCCACACCACCGGCTCCCACGAGCAGTACACGCATGACAAGAACTCCTTCACTGCCGAACCACGGACGTCAGCGGGCCCTGACGGAGATACAACGCCGGTCACGCGGATAAGGTCAATGCCGTTGGCATAAGGGGACAGGGGAGAACAGGGAGGCCGCGATGCCGAAACCGGTGGTGTCGGAGGAGAAGCGGCGACGGCGCCGTCCCACCAAGAGCGGGACGGTCCTGTCCGAGCAGTTGATCGTCGACACGGCCCTGCGCATGCTGCGCGAACACGGCAGCGCGGGCCTGACCGCCCGCCGCCTGGGACTGGCCCTGGACGCCGACCCGAGCACGCTCTACCGCTACTTCCGCGGCATGGACGAGCTGACCCTGGCCATCGGTGACGCCCTCGTCGGGCAGGCGCTGCGCGGCTGGGAGCCGACGGGGGAGTGGCGGGCCGACCTGCGCGCGATCGGCCTGCGCATCCACGCCGCGTACGTCGCCCACCCGCAGGCCGCCCAGCTCACCGCGAGCCGGGTCACCGGCCGGCCCAATGAACTGGCCGCGGACGAGGCCGTGTTGGACGTGTTGCGCACGGCCGGATTCCCGCTCCCGGACACCGTGCGCATCTACCACGCGTTCATCGACCAGACCCTGGCCTTCGCCGCCCTCGACGCCGCGTCCCTGGCCCTGCCGAGCGATTCACTCCGCGCCGACGAGGACATGTGGCGCTCGACGTATGCCCGTCTACCC